>NZ_JBFUBG010000096.1:0-24867 GCF_056405875.1 Rhizobium sp. P1_E6
GACATGCCCTCGGCGACCAGCTCGTCGAGCCGGTCCTCCTCCAACTGCAGTTCCAGCTCTTCGTCGAAGCTGTCTGCAATTTCGTTCTTGATACGGTCGAGCTCAGTGTTTTCGATCATGGCACGCTCCCTGTTCAATTTGCTCGATAAAGCACGTTCTCGCCATAGCTATATGACAGAGTTGCGACGATCGAAAATTTGCTTTGGCAAAACGCAAAATTACAGACCGGGAACCCCGGCTTGTACAGCCTTTTATGGCCGTTTCGGCGGTGGCAATCGACTGGTTCTACAGATGGCCGCGGCTTGTGCCATGTCAAGTTTTATGTATACATTGGACTTGCTGAGCAATTTTCGCGACGGCGGCGTTTTCTTCGGAGGAGCGAAGGAAAACGCGCAGGTCGCGGGCATATCTCCGGGAGAGAGATATGGTGCGCAACATTGGGAGGAGTATACATGGTTTCGTTTTCGAGAAGACTATTCGTTGCCGGCGCTGCGCTCGCGACGCTTGCCGGAGCACCTGCATTTGCACAGGAAACGGTGAAGATCGGCGTGATCCTGCCTATGACAGGCCCTTTCGCCTCAACCGGACGCCAGGTCGAGGCGGGCGCTCGCGCATACATGGCAATCAATGGCGATACGGTTGCAGGCAAGAAGATCGAGCTTGTCCTGCGTGACGACGCCGGCACGGCCGACCAGACCCGCCGCATCGCCCAGGAACTCGTCGTCAATGACGGCGTCAAGATGCTGGTCGGCTTCGGTCTGACGCCACTTGCCATGGGTGTCGCCCCAGTTCTCAATCAGGCAAAGGTCCCGGCGATCATCACCTCGGCCACGACTTCGGCGATCATGAAGCAGTCGCCCTATTTCGTGCGTACCTCGATGGGCGGTCCGCAATCGGCCGTTCCGGTCGCCACCTGGGCCGTCCAGAACAACCTGAAACGGGTCGTCACGCTGGTGACTGACTACGGCCCGGGTATCGACATCGAGAAGGGCTTTACCGACCAGTTCAAGAAGGAGGGCGGCACGGTTGTAGAAGCGCTTCGTGTTCCCCTGCAGAACCCCGATTTTGCACCCTTCCTTCAGCGCGTGCGCGATGCCAAGCCGGATGCCCTCTTCGTCTTCGTGCCCTCGGGCGTCGGCGCGATCTTCATGAAACAGTTCATCGACCGGGGTCTTGCGGATGCCGGCATCAAGCTGATCGCCACCGGCGACGTCACCGATGACGACCTCCTGAACGGCATGGGACCGGCCGCCAAGGGTGTCATCACCGGCCACTTCTATTCGACCGACCACGACAGTCCGGAAAACAAGGCCTTCGTTGCCGAAGTCCGTAAGGCCAACAAAAATATGCGCCCGAACTTCATGTCGGTCGGCGGTTATGACGCCATGCATGTCGCCTATGCCGCGCTCGAAAAGACCGGCGGCGATACCGATGGCACCAAGCTCGTCGAAGCCATGAAGGGCATGGAGTTCGTCAGCCCCCGTGGTCCGATCACTATCGATCCGGCAACTCGCGACATCGTGCAGGACATCTACATGCGCGAGGTCAAGGAGAAGAATGGCGAGCTCTACAATGTCGAGTTCGCGACTTACCCGAAGATCCACGATCCGAATACGGCTGCCAAGTAAGCCCCGAGGAACAGGCGGCGGAAGCAATTCCGCCGCCTGGATGCAGTGAGGTCTCATGCTGACAATCCTGTTCGACGGCATTGCCTATGGCATGCTTCTCTTTGTTCTAGCCTGCGGATTGTCGGTCACGCTGGGCCTGATGAATTTCGTCAATCTGGCGCATGGCGCCTTCGCCATGGCAGGCGGCTACGTCACCGTCATCATGATGAATAGCTACGGCATCTCCTTCTACTGGTGCCTGCCGGCTGCCTTCATCGTCACGGCGCTTGCCGGCGTTGTGTTGGAACGGCTGCTCTACCGCCGCCTCTATTCGGCTTCGCATCTCGATCAGGTTCTGTTTTCGATCGGCCTTGTCTTCATGGCGATCGCGGCAATCGATTACTTCATGGGTGGCCAGCAGCAGCTCATCAATCTGCCGCCCGAACTCAGCGGCCGCTTCGGCTTCCTCGGCATGGATATCGGCCGTTACCGGCTCTTCATCATCGTCATCTGCGCAGCCTTGACGGTAGCACTTCAGTTAGCTCTCACCCGCACCCGCTTCGGCAGCCAGCTTCGCGCCGCCGTCGATGACGGACGCGTGGCGCGCGGCTTGGGCATCAACGTGTCGGTCATCTTCGCACTGACCTTCGCGCTGGGTTCCGGCCTTGCCGGCCTTGGCGGCGCACTCGGCACCGAGCTACTCGGCCTCGACCCGAACTTTCCGCTGAAATACCTCATCTATTTCATGATCGTCGTCACCGTCGGCGGCACGTCGTCTATAACAGGCCCCTTCATTGCTGCGCTGCTGCTCGGCATCGCCGATGTCGCCGGCAAATATTACGTGCCGCAACTCGGCGCCTTCATCATCTATGCCGTCATGATCCTTGTGCTGATCCTCCGGCCCCATGGCCTCTTCTCCCGGGAGGGCGGCCGATGAGCGGCGAACGCAACAACGCCTCCACGGAGGCCATGGGGCTCCTGAAGCGCGCCGGCCGCTGGCAAATCTGGGAATTCGCGCTGTGGCTGGTGGCCATCGCCGCGATCTTTGTCCTGCCCTCGCAGATGCTGATCCTGACGGAGATCGCCATCCTGGCGCTTTTTGCCATCTCGCTGGATCTCATCCTCGGTTATGCCGGCATCGTCTCGCTCGGCCATACCGCCTTCTTCGGCCTCGGCGCTTACGCAGCTGGTCTCTTTGCCGTCCATGTCTCCGGCGAGCCGATTATCGGTCTGCTGGTCGCTGGCCTCATCAGCGGCATCTTCGGCTTTCTGACGAGCTTCCTCGTGCTGCGCGGTTCTGATCTCACCCGGCTCATGACCACCTTCGGTGTCGCCATGCTGCTCGCCGAACTCATCAATCAGGCCGCTTGGCTTACCGGCGGCGCCGATGGCCTCAGCGGCGTCATCATCAATCCAATCCTCGGTTATTTCGAATTCGATCTTTGGGGCCGCACCGGCTACATCTACTGCCTGATTGTGCTGATGGTCCTGACCTATGGCGCCCGGCGCATCGTCAATTCGCCTTTCGGCCTGTCGCTGAAGGCGATCAAGCGCAACGAGCGCCGCGCCTCCATGCTCGGCATCTCGCCCACCCGCCGCATCGTCGCAATCTACACGATATCCGCCGCCTATGCCGGCATAGCGGGCGCGCTACTGACCCAGACAACCAGCTTCGTCTCGCCTGACGTTCTCGCCTTCCACAGGTCAGCCGAAGTGCTGCTGGTGCTGGTTATCGGCGGCGTCGGCTATCTCTATGGAGGCGTGTTCGGCGCTGTCATCTTCTCGATCCTGCGCAACTGGCTGTCGGTCATCACGCCGCAATACTGGATGTTCTGGATCGGCCTCGTGCTTATCATCATCGTCCTAGTCGGCCGCGAGCGCCTGACGCGCTGGCAGACCCTGCTACCAGGCTCGACGCGCAAGCGCGAAGCCAGCATGCAGCAAGCCGTCGCGGAGGAAAGTAAATGACGCTCGCCCTCGAGACACGCCACCTCGTCAAGCGCTTCGGCGGCTTCATCGCCACCAATGACGTCTCGCTGCAGATCCGCCAGGGCGCGCGCCATGCGCTGATCGGCCCGAACGGCGCCGGCAAGACCACGATCATCAACCTGCTAACCGGCGTACTGACACCGAACAGCGGCGAGATCCTGCTCGCTGGCGAAGATATCACCAGCGTCTCCTCCTATCGCCGCGTCGGCAAGGGTCTTGCGCGCACTTTCCAGATCAACCAGCTCTTCGGCGATTTCACGCCGCTGGATTCCGTCATGCTGGCGATCAGCGAACGCAAGGGGCATGGCCGCTTCGCCTGGCGGCCGCTCTCGGCCGACCGCGAAGTCGCCGATGAAGCCGCCGCACTGCTGGAGCGCTTTCGTTTGGTCGATGTCATGTGCACGCCGACGACACTCCTGCCCTATGGCAAGCAGCGCCTGCTGGAGATCGCCCTTGCGATTGCCATGCAGCCGAAGGTGCTGCTACTCGATGAGCCCGCCGCCGGCGTTCCCGAAGAGGAGCGGCACGAGGTTCTCGGCATCGTCCGCGAGCTGCCGGCCAATGTCACCGTCGTGCTGATCGAACATGATATGGACCTCGTCTTCTCGTTCGCAGACCGTATTTCGGTACTCGCCGCCGGCGCACTCTTCGCCGAGGGAACCGTCGCCGAGATCTCGAAAGACCCGCAGGTGAAAGCCATCTATCTCGGGGAGGATGCCTGATGGTCGAACTGCTTCGTATCGAACGTCTCGTCGCCGGTTATGGGGAGGCCCATGTGCTTGCCAAGGTCGATGTCTCGCTGGAGGAAGGCCGTTCGCTGGCATTGCTCGGCCGCAACGGCGCCGGCAAGACGACCCTGCTCAACACCATTATCGGCGTCACCACCCACCACGCCGGCTCCATCCACCTGCAGCAGCGCGACATCACGCGGCTCAGGGCGGAAAAGCGCGCGCCGCTCGGCATCGGCTGGGTGCCGCAGGAGCGCAATATCTTCCGTTCGCTGACGGTGGAGGAAAACCTGACGGCAAGCGCCCGCCCCGGCACGTGGAATGTCACCCGCGTCTACCAGATGTTCCCGCGCCTGCAGGAACGCCGCCGCAACCTCGGCAATCAACTGTCCGGCGGCGAGCAGCAGATGCTCGCCATCGCCCGCGCGCTGATGCTCAATCCGAAGATCCTGCTGCTCGACGAGCCCCTGGAAGGCCTCGCCCCTATCATCGTCGACGAGCTTCTGGCTGCACTTCGCCGTATCGTCACCGGTGAGGGCATGTCGGCGATCATTGTCGAGCAGAAGGCGCGCAAGGTGCTGCCGCTGACGGATGAGGTCATCGTGCTCGAACGCGGCGCGGTGATCTATCGCGATACATCGGAAGCGCTTCTTGCCTCACCCGAAACTCTCGACGCACACTTAAGCGTCTGAGATTTCAGGTTTCCCGAGGCGGTACACGGGTGATGCGCGCGCCGAGTGCGTTCAGCCGCTCCTCGATCCGCTCATAGCCGCGTTCAATCTGCTGGGCATTATTGATGACGCTGGTTCCCTCAGCGCACATGGCAGCAATCAGCATCGCCATGCCGGCACGGATATCCGGGCTCTCGACCTGCGCTGCACGCAGCTTGGAGGGGCCGGCCACGATCGCGCGATGCGGATCGCAGAGCACGATGCGTGCGCCCATGGTAATCAGCTTGTCGACGAAGAACATTCGGCTTTCGAACATCTTCTCGAACATCAGCACCACACCATCGCATTGCGAGGCGGTGACGATGGCAATCGACATCGTATCAGCCGGGAAGGCCGGCCATGGCTGGTCCTCGATCTTCGGAATGTGCCCACCGAAATCCGGCTGGATCTTCATCTCCTGCCCCGCCGGCACCACGAGATCGTCGCCCTCGATGCGGCATCGGATGCCGAGACGCTCAAAAGTCATCAATGTCGAACGTAAATGCTCAACGCCCGCCCGACGGATGGTGATTTCCGAACCGGTGACGGCAGCGAGGCCGATCACCGAACCGATCTCGTTGTGATCGGGGCCGATACGGTGCGACGCGCCGCCAAGCGGCTGGCCACCGTGAATGGTCATCGTATTGGTGCCGATGCCCTCGATCTTCGCGCCCATGGCGATGAGGAAATGGGCGAGATCCTGGACATGCGGCTCTGATGCGCAATTGCGCAGGATTGTCTTGCCTTCGGCAGAAACTGCTGCGCAGAGCGCATTCTCGGTCGCAGTGACGGAGGGTTCGTCGAGGAATACGTCAGCGCCGCGCAGATGCTCTGCACGGAAACTATAGGAGCCGTTGACGCTGATCTTGGCGCCGAGCTGCTCAAGCGCCAGGAAGTGTGTGTCGACGCGGCGGCGGCCAATGACATCGCCGCCGGGTGGCGGTAGCGTGATCTCGCCGCAGCGGGCCAGCATCGGCCCGGCAAGCAGGATGGATGCCCGAATGCGGGCGCAGAGGCCAGGATCGAGATCGGCCGGCTTGAGGTCGCTCGCCTCGATCTCGAGCTCATTGCGTCCCAACCAGCGCGCTTTGGCGCCAACCGACTGGATCAGCTCGACGAGCGCTTCGACATCGCGGATACGCGGCACGTTGGTCAGATGCACAAGCTTGTCGGTCAGCAGCGAGGCGGCAATGATCGGTAGCGCGGCATTCTTGTTGCCGCTCGGCTGGATCTCGCCGGCAAGGCGGTGCCCGCCCTCGACGATGTATTGAATTCGCTCATGCGGCTGGGCCTGTGCCACTGCTGTCATCCTTGTTCGATTCGATTTTTCACGGACATTATCTGCGTTGTCATTGTGACATCGAAGTGATCGCCCGTTCCAAGCTGCGGCTGTTCTTAACGCTGCCTTGCATCGAGGGCTAGGTGCAAGATGACAGGAAGAATCCATAAAAAACGGCGCCCTCCCGGGCGCCGTCGTTAACACCGTGGATGGGTGTCGGATTTCAGCCCTTCTTGCTACGCCAGCTGTCAGCGTAATTCTCGCGGGCTTCGCTGGCATAGGGCGTGGGCGAGACGCGCACGCGGATTTCGGCCTGCTTGTGCGGCTCGACCGAGGTCTTGCCGGAGCCGCCGTCAGGCTCGCCCCAGACGAGGGTCAGCACGTCGCCGATCTCGACATCCGCATCGACGATGCCGAGCGAAAGCATGCAGCGTTCGTTGTAGCTATAACCATTGAACATCGACATGCCGACCATCTTGCCGTCGCGCATGATCTTGTCGGCGCTGGTCGAGGCATAGTTCGGCTGCGGGAAGTCGATCCACTTGAAGTGATCCTCACCCGGACGGAAGGCCGAGGCGATGACGTTGACCACGTCTTCGGCATTCCACTCGAAGGTTACCTTCTTGCGGCTCGTCTGGCCCTTCATCTTCTCGAGCGCGGACTTACCGACGAAGTCATCCTTCTTCCAGCCAATGTAGAAATCGTAGCCGAGTTCGAACGGCGTGACGTAGTAGTCCTCGATATTGCTGGAAACGAAGCTGCCGCCAATCGCACCCGTCGCCTCATAACTGTCGGCGCCCAGCCAGTCGCGATAGGCCGCCAGCATGCCGTCACCCGTATAGATGCCCGGCAGCGGCGACGGGATCCAGCCGGATTCCAGCGTGTTGGTGGAATAAGCGCGGCTGCCGCAACGAACGAGATCGACGCCCGCCGCCTTCGCCGATTCCAGGATGACAGAGTGGATATAGGCCTTGTCCTCATAGGGCCCCCAGATTTCCAGACCCGGCGCACCGGACATTCCGTGGCGCAGCGCATTCACCGTCTTCGAGCCGACCTTGATCTTGTCTACATGGAAGAACTTGACCTCGGGGATAGGGCCTCCGTTCATCTTCTCGAAGATCTTTGGGGCATCCGGCCCCTGGATCTGGTAGCGGTAATGGGTGCGCAGCACGCGTTCGCCTTCCGGGCGTGAGGGCGAACGCGGATCATATTTCAGGCGCACATTCCACTTGCCGTAGGCGGCGCAGAACATCAGCCAGTTGGAGGTCGGCGAACGACCGACGAGGATGAATTTGTCTTCGCGCTCGCGGAAGATGATCTGGTCGCCGATGACATGACCGGCAGGCGTGACCGGCACGAAATGCTTGGCGCGGTTCGTATCGAAATTCGAGAAGGAGTTGACACCGTGATAGGCGAGGAACTTCTCCGCATCCGGTCCTTCGACGGTCAACTCGTCCATATGGTGTGACTGGTCGAAGAGGACAGCGGAGTTACGCCACGCGGCCTGCTCCGAGCGCCAGTTGGAAAACTCGGCTGCCACGACCGGGTATACATACATGCCGACTTTGGAATTGCGCAGCAGCTCCACCGTATTGCCGGCCGACTTCAAAACTTCCGATAAGCTTGATCTCGCCACCTGATGTCCTCCCATTGGTATGCGATAATGTATACATGAAATGCCCAAAGCGATCAGATTGCAAGCCTATTTTCTATCCGCCTCACTGTATTCCAGAAGCCGGAAACGCAAAAGGGCGACTCAAAAGCCGCCCTCCCAAATGCCGATTTGCCGGAAATTACCGGTGAATCAGTGCAAGTCCCCTGATCTGCTCGATCAGATCAGGGTCTTCCGCCAGAATGTATTCAAGATTGCGCCGCGCCGTGCGGGCATGCTCCCTGGCGATCGCGTCCGCGCGGCTGCCTTCGCGCGCTTCGATCGCGCTCACGAGTTCCCTGTGCTGCTCCTGCGCGGAGCGGAGCGAACGACGGAAGGCGGCAATATCCGCCTTGTCGGGCAGGAAGGCGGACGGTGAAGCAAAGGGCAGCGAACTCGCCCGCTCTACCTCACGCCGAATGATCTCGCTGCCGGCAAGTGCTGCAAGCTGGTGGTGGAACTTCTCGTTCAGGTCAGAGTAAGCGTCGAAATCGACATCGTCGAGGCGCTCTCCGAAACAGGCATCAAGCTTGATAACCGTCTGCTTGATCTCATCGAGCGCTTCGGGCGCAGCACCGCGCTCTGCAGCAAGCCGGGCCGCCATGCCTTCCATGACGCCGCGCACCTCGATGGAATCGACCACGTCGGCAAAGCCGAAACGACGAACCACGAAGCCGCCGTTCGGAAGGCGATCCAGAAGCCCCTCCTCCGTCAGCCGCGACATCGCCTCACGCACCGGTGTGCGGGAAATATCCAGCGCCTCGGCCAACGGCACTTCGAACAGCCGCGTACCGCCCTGTAGCTCGCCGCTCAGAATCTTTTCCCGCAATTCGATAACGGCGCGACGGCCATGCGTTGCGGCTTCACTTTGCTTCATCGGCGCCTCCAATCCCGGCTAAATGTATATAACAGCGCGAACGCATACAAAACCCCACCCCGAACCATCTCTGTATCACAGTTTTGTATGCACGAGAAAATTCTCGTCCGGCGGAATTGGCCATTGGTGCAGGTATATGCGCCGATCACTTGACATAATGTATACATTTATGATGTCTGGTTTGCGGGAGGAAAACTGATGGCAACGCTCGCGCTCATTCCAGGGCTGGTGTCCGACAGCATTGTTTGGGCACCGCTGGCCGATGCTGTCGCGCACCGCATGTCCGTGCACGCGGCAGACGTGTCCCGCACCTCCTCGATACCTGACATGGCGGAAAGCATTCTCGCCGCCACAGAAGGCGATTTGATCGCGGTCGGCCATTCCATGGGCGGCCGCGTCGCCATGGAAATGGCCCGCATCGCACCGGATCGTGTCCGCGGGCTGGTGCTCGCCAATACCGGCCATCACCCGAAACGTGAAGGCGAGGAAATCAGGCGCCAGCAGATGATCGATCTCGGCCATCGCAGCATGCAGGAGCTGGCAGACGAATGGTTGCCGCCCATGGTCGACCCTGCCCGGCTAACAGATGCGGAAGTGATCGCCAGCCTGCGCGCTATGGCTCTGCGGGCCGGCCCCGATATGCATGAGCGGCAGATCCGCGCGCTGATCAACAGGCCGAACGCTACCGCCTATATGGCCGAACTCGGCTGCCCCATCCTGCTCGTTGCCGCGCGCCACGATAGCTGGAGCCCGATCGTCCAGCATCAGGAAATCGCCGATGCCGCACCCGATACTGAACTCGTCATCATCGAAGACGCCGGCCACTTCGCCCCCGTGGAGCGGCCTGCCGAAGTCACTGATGTAATCATCGGCTGGCTGACACGTCGATTTGGAGGATTTGATGCCTGAGAAGACAGCGACCATTCCTGACACACCACTCTTCGACCGAGCCGGCTCGATCCGCGGCTACCGGCTCAACAAGATGGCAATGGCACTAGGCCAAGCGGTCAACCGCGACGCCTTCAAGGCCGACGAGGATGTCTACCTCGCCCGCTTCGGCCTGAACGATGAGGAGAAGTCCGCCGTCAAAAGCCGCGACTGGCACGAGATGGTGCGCCTCGGCGGCAACCTGTTCTTCATCCTGAAGATTGCCGCTGTCGACCCGACGCCGATCACTCAGATTGGCGCGGCACAGGCCGGCATGTCGCATGAGGATTTTCTCTACGAAAGACTGGGGAAGAAGAGACATGGCTAAAATCATCGGCGGCTTAGGAACGAGCCACGTCCCCTCGATCGGCGCAGCACTCGACAAGGGCCTGCGTGACACGCCGGACTGGAAGCCTTTCTTCGACGGCTACGAAGTCGGTAAGCAGTGGATGCGCGAGGCGCGGCCCGATATCGCCGTCGTCATCTTCAACGATCACGGCAATACCTTCTTCCTCGACCGCGTGCCGACCTTCGCCGTCGGTGTCGCAGAAACCTATCACCCAGTCGATGAAGGCTGGGGACCGCGGCCTATTCCAGCCTTCGAAGGTGCCGTCGATTTCTCCTGGCACTTCGTAGACAAGCTGGTCGAGCGCCACTTCGATCCGCTGGTCTGCCGCGAGATCGAGGTCGATCACGGACTGCAGGTGCCGATGGAACTCTTCTTCGGCCGGCCGGAGCGCTGGCCGGTCAAGGTTCTGCCGATCTGGGTCAACACGATCCAGTATCCAATACCCACACCGCAGCGCTGCTGGGAGATGGGCAAGGTGCTGCGCGAGGCGATCGAAAGCTGGCCGGGCGACGAACGCGTCGTCATCCTCGGCACCGGCGGCCTGTCGCATCAGCTTCAAGGCGCCCGCGCCGGCTTCATCAACCAGACGGCCGATCGCGCCTGGCTGGACGGCATTGCTGCCAATCCGGAACCTTATCGCGCCATGAGCCGCGAGGATTATGTCGAGCAGTTCGGTTCTGAAGGCGCAGAGCTCATCATGTGGCTGGTCATGCGTGCCGCCATGAATGAGCAGGTAAACCTCATCCACAAGCACTATCATGCCCCGGCCTCCATGACTGGTGCCGGTATGGTCGTTCTGGAAAACGCCGCCTGATGCCCGCCTTCTTCCTCATGCGCTGCTTGCACCATTCCGGGCAGGATAGCGCCCGCGACCTGCACCGCCCGGCCCATCGCGCCTGGGTGCAATCTGGTGGTGAAGGCCTTGCTAAGGTGCTGATCGGCTCTGCCCTGCTCGATGATGGCGGGACCTCGATCGGTAATTTCGGCATATTGGAAACGGCTGGTATCGCCGAAGCAACAGCCTTTGCACAGGGCGACCCTTTCAACAGGGCAGGCATTGTGGCAAAGATCGAACTCACGCCATTGCCTGCGACATTCCAGGCCGGACGCATCAGTGATCCGATGACACCGAGGACATAGAGTTTTAGTTCCGCCACGAGCGGGAGGGGTGCCCCGGAGAGGGGCAGATGAGGGGGCTGGCAAAACAAGAGAGGGAACGATCGGACCGAGAGGGACGGTCGCTTGTGAGCTATGGCCCCCTCATCCGGCCCTACAGTCCCGACCTCGGGTGCTCATCCTTTCTGAGGCCTCAACCGCAATTCCAGCACACGTCCGACAGTTTCTTCCAGCCCGTCAGTCGGGCCGAGGCCGCAAGCACCCGTGCGCTCCTGCACCTCGGCAATCTCCATCGCCAATCCGCCGCGAAGCCCAAGCGCATAGAGCGTCGCAGCACTTTCGCGCATCTCCGCCGCTCGCCGCCGCCCGTGCCGCGTCGTGCGCTCCATCTGGTATTCGGCAAATTGCGGCCAGCTGAGACCAGGAAAAGACCCTGAAAGCGACGAAAGGATCTCTTCGTAGCAACCGGATGCCTTTGCTGCGAGCAAGGCCTCGACGGTAATCGCCTCCAGCCCTTTCACAAATAGCGAACGCACCATCTTGATCGCTGTCGCAGCACCGGCTGCCGGCCCCGCAATCTCTGCCGAAAAGCCGAAACCCAGAAGCTCAGGCAACAGCCGCTCAGCCGGAGCACCGGCGAGCAGTACGGGCGTCTGGTGCTTGCGCGGGTGAACCGGCGCCATGACCGCCATGTCGAGATAATCGCCGCCCGCCGCCTCTACAGCGAGAGCTGTCTCCCGCTTTCGGCCGGGAGACACGGAATTGATATCGATCACCACCTGCCCCTGACGCAGATACGGCAGCAATGGTTCGACCGCAAGCAGGCTCTGGTCGGCAGTCACGGCGCTGAACACCCAGTCCGCGTCCGAGAGCCCCGCAATGGTCTCGGAAATATCGGCACCGCGGGTCCGCATCGCTTCGCGCACGGCCTCACCATCAGAGGCAAGCAGGATATCATAGGCAATGAAGCTCAGGCCCGGCCGGCTCAACCCCTCGTGAAAAGCCCTCGCCGCTTCGCCGTAACCTAGAAACCCGATCCTCATCTCAGCCTCCTGTTTGCGGATACGCCGGCTTGTCCTTGTTGATCAGCAACAAAGTGCTGCAGCATTCACGCAAAGACATATCCGTCGAAAAGCTTACGGGCGGTCCGCAGCACCGCAGCATCGGTCACGACACCGTCCCTGACGGTCGCGATCACACTCATCTCCCCGGTCGGATGCTCGACCGAGAGCAGCTTCTCGTTGCCGTCAGGCACGACAGCCAGTTTCGCCGCAGCCCCTTCCTGCAGCAGGCAGGCCGTCGCCACGCTGACGGCGCCGAGCACACCGATCGCATCATGGCAGCGATGCGGAATGAAGGTCCGCGTCGAGATCGCGCCACCAGCTCTGGCCGGCGAAACCATGGTCATCTTCGGCACCGATTTCTTCGCGACATCACCGAGATTCATCATCGGTCCGGCCTTCAGCCGGATCGCCTCCAGTTTCGCTTTGAGTTCTCCATTGGATTCGAGCGCGTCAGGCGTCTCCGTTCCCTCGATGCCGAGATCGCTCGCCAGCATGACGACGCAGGGCATGCCATTGTCGATAAGCGTGCATTCGATACCCTCGATGATATCGACGGCATGGCCGGTCGGCAGCAGGGCTCCACAGCTTGAACCTGCCGTATCGGCAAAGGTGACCGGCACCGCCGCCGCTGTGCCCGGCACACCGTCGATGCGGGCCTCCCCCGCGTAGGTCACCCGCCGATCCGGCGTGGCAATCTTCGCGGTGGCGATCTGCCCGGTATTTTCCATGAAGATACGCACTTCCGTCTGCCCGTCCTCGGCCTCGATCAGGCCGCGCTCGATGGCGAAGGGCCCGACACCGGCAAGGATGTTTCCGCAGTTCTGCGCATCGGTGACAATGGGCTCATCAACAAAGACCTGCAGGAAGAGATAGTCGATATCGACGCTGGGCCGCTCGGACCGCTTGACGACGGCGATCTTCGAGGTCAGCGGATCGCCGCCGCCCATGCCGTCGATCTGTCGCGGATCGGGCGAGCCCATCACGCGCAGCAGAAATCCGTCGCGATCCTCGGGCAGATCCTCAGCCAGGAAATAACCGCCCTTGGAGGTGCCGCCGCGCATCCACATGCAGCGAACGCCGTCTTGCGCGGCGGCCCTAGACATATTTCAGCCCCTTCTCCGCCAGCCGTTCGCGCATCTTGTAGATATCAAGCCCGAGCTCACCTGCGGCAAGCCGCCGGCGCTTCTCCTCTTCCGCCGCGACCCGCTGCTCGGCCTTGCCGGCAACGTCAGCAGCCTCCTCCTGCCGCACGACGCAGACGCCATCATCGTCGGCAACGATCACGTCACCTGGATTGACCAGTGCACCGGCGCAGACGACGGGAATATTGACCGAGCCTAGCGTCTCCTTGACCGTCCCCTGTGCAGAGATCGCCTTCGACCAAACGGGAAAGTTCATCGTCTTGAGATCGGCAACATCGCGTACGCCGGCATCGATCACCAGCCCACGGCAGCCACGTGCCATGGCAGACGTCGCCAGAAGATCGCCGAAATAACCGTCTTCGCAAGGACTGGTTGGCGCAAGCAGCAGGATATCACCCGCTCTGATCTGCTCGATAGCCACATGGAGCATCCAGTTGTCGCCCGGAGGGGCGGAAATAGTCACCGTGCTCGCCGCAATCCTCGCGCCCGGATAGATCGGTCGCATGTAACTTGCGAGCAGGCCCTTGCGGCCCTGCGCCTCATGCACGGTCGCTACTCCGCAGGCGGCGAGACGATCGATGACAGACTGCTCCGCTCTCCGGATGTTCTGAACGACGACGCCCATCAGAGTTCATCCACCGTTCGCGGGAACACCGACTGGAAGCCCTCAGCATGCGTTGCCTTGCGCCCACCCGACTGCCCGCCGGAATTCCGCATGAAGTGATTGCCGCGGTTCTCGGCGACATTCTTGTAATAGTGCCAGAGATGCTCCTGCCCCTCCATGCACTGGATCGCCGCCCATTTCTTCTCCCATACCGGTGAAATATCGAGGAAGACGTCGGGCTTCCATTCCATCTGCTCGGTCTGATGCGGCTCGAAGAGATAGAGCTGCGGCGCGCCTAGGACCTTCTCGCCGGGATTATGCCCCCAGGCCTGCGCGATCATGCGCGCCTCGAGCGCCACCTGCGTCGCATACATGTGGTCGGTATTGTAGGGATCCCATTTGGAGTGGCTGAGCATGAACTCCGGCTGCACGGCGCGGATCACATCGACCAGCCGGAACTTTGCCTCCTGATCGACGACCAGCGGATAGTCGCCGAGATCGAAGAACTGGATGTCGTGTACGCCAAGCGCCTTGGCGGCATTTTCTGCTTCGATACGCCGCCCTGCCTTCACCTTTTCCAGGGTCATCCCGGCATTCTTCCAGAGCTTGGCGCTCTCGCCACGCTCGCCGTAGGAGAGGCACACGACCGTCACCTCGTAGCCCTTTTCCTGATGCAGCGCGATCGCACCGGCGCAGCGCCAGACGAAATCCGCCGAATGCGCGCTGATGACCAAGGCCGTTTTTGCCATGAACTAGTCCTTCCTTGCCACGGGGGGCGTGCCATGCGTGTGAAATGTCTCGATCGTTTTCAGGCCCCAGGCCTGGCCTTTCTTGCGCTCCGTCTCCGTCCAGGTCACGGTCGGCCAATCGGGCCTGAGGATCAGCCGAGCACCGGCATTGGCGAGTTCGACACGGTTTCCCGCCGGCTCCCAGACGTAGAGGAAGAAGGTGCCCTGGATCGCATGCTTGTGCGGTCCGGTTTCGATATGGACGCCATTCTCCAGAAAGATATCGGCCGCGCGCAGAATGTCCTCGCGCTGGTCGACGGCATAGGTCACGTGATGGAAGCGGCCCTTCGCACCGGTATGATCCTCGGAATAGGCGATGTCATAGGTCTTGTTGTTGACCGTGAACCAGCAGCCTCCAAGCCGGCCATTGTCGAGCTGGATTTGCTCCGTCACCCGGCTGCCAAACGCTTTCGTCATGAAGTCGCGGATTGCCCTGATATCGCTTGCGAGCAGGTTCAGGTGGTCGAGCCGGCGCGGACTGGCGCCGCGCCCGTGATAGCGCTGGGCGATATTCTTCAGCGCTGGACGCTCACCTTCGGGCGCCTCATAGACATGCGTGTCGTAATAGAACTCGAAAATATGACCGTCCGGATCGGTGAAGCGATAGGCGCGGCCATGTCCCGCATCGCCGTCCACCCAGCCGAGGCCACAGCCCATCTCCTCGATCACCTTCACCCGCCGCTCCAAGGCTTCTGGAGACGAAGTGCGGTAGCCGACATGGCCGACGCCGGTCGTGTGATGGCGAACCAGCTTCAGCGTATGGAATTCATAATCGTCGAAGGCGCGCAGATAGGCGACGCCATCTTCGATCAGGCTGGGTGTGAGCCCATAGACCCGCGTGAAGAAGTCCAGACTCTCCTCGAAACGATCGCTGTAGAGTTCCACATGCCCGAGATGGGCGACGTCAAAGCAGGGCTCGGTCATGCTGCAACATCCCGGGCGATAGCCTCACCGGCTTTCGAAAATCTCATGATGATCCTCCTGGCAGGCGTACTCCTCCACGTCCGCCTGCCATTGAACATACTAGGAAGGTTGGCAGCAGCAGGCAATTTCGTTCTGCTGACGGGTCATAAGCTGAGGTTACAGACCGGCTCGGAACCAAGCTGAACACACGGCCTCCAGAGCCCCTGTCCGGCGGCCGTCACGCCGCCAATAACTAGGCGAAGTGGATGGTCTTCAGCTCGATATAATTGTCGAGACCTTCGATGCCGCCCTCGCGCCCTTGCCCGGATTCCTTGACACCGCCGAAAGGCATGGTCGGATCGACGATATTGCCGTTGATCGTCAGACCACCGGATCGGATCCGCCGCGCGACGCGATAGGCGCGTTCCGGATCGGCGCTGTAGATCGCACCGTTGAGACCATAGGCACTATCATTTGCCTTGCGGATCGCATCCTCCTCATCGCTATAGGTGATGACGGAAACGACCGGTCCGAAAATTTCTTCCTGCGCGATCTTCATGTCTGGCGTCACATCCGTAAAGACGGTCGGCTCGACATAAAAGCCCTTCTCCAACCCCGCCGGCCGTCCACCGCCACAGGCAAGTGTCGCGCCGCCCTTGATGCCGGCATCGATATAGGTTTTCACACGCTCGAGCTGACGACCCATGGCAAGCGGTCCCATATGCACAGTGGGGTCGGAAGGGTCTCCGACCTTGATATTGGAGACGGCGCCGAGGAAAAGATCGAGGAATTCCTGCTTGCGGGTCTCCGGCACGAGGATGCGCGTCAGCGAAAAGCAGACCTGGCCGGTGATCGGCATGGTGTAGATCATCAGGCTTGGCAGCGCTTGCTTGAAATCCGCATCGTCGAGAAGAAGCGCTGCGGACTTGCCGCCAAGTTCCAGGCTGACGCGAGCGAGACGCTCGGCGCAGGCCGCGGCGATGTGTTTGCCCGCTGCGGTCGAGCCGGTGAAGGCGACCTTGTCGATGCCCTTGTGGCGGATCAGATAATCACCCGCTTTGCGCCCTGCCGGAACGAGATTGAAAACACCTTTCGGCAGGCCCGCCGCCTCGATGCATTCGGCAAGGATATAGGCTTCCAGCGGCGTTTCCGGCGAAGGCTTGGAAACGAAGGTGCAGCCTGCCGCAAGACCGGCTGCGATCTTGTAGCTCAGGAGCACCATCGGTGCATTCCAGGGAGTGACCGCTGCGCAAACGCCCACAGGCTCCCTGACGACCCGCACCTTGCCGCCATCTGCGCGCGTACGCTCGTCGACGAAACTGTAGGAATTGCCATCGATCAGATCGGCATAATAATTGAAGAGCGTCGCATTCTGCGGCACCAGCTTCTTCGTCAGCATGATCGGCGCGCCGACCTGCAGAGTCCAGGCTTCGGCGATATCATCAAGTCGCTCAGAAATATTTGCGGCGATCTTGCGCAGATACTCGGCGCGCTCCCGCGGTGAAAGCCGCGGCCACGGGCCGTTGTCAAAGGCGTCACGGGCAGCGGCCACGGCCGCATCCATATCCTCGATCGAGGCCTCCGGATATTGCATTATCAGCTCTTCGGTGACCGGCGAAATTACATCGAGCATCCGGTCCGAAAGCGGGCTCACCCATTCGCCGCCGATGAAGAATTTCTCCGGCGCACGCAACACAGACTTTGGCGCGGTCATGACATTCATTGCTGCTCCTCCTCAGATATGGTGACGGTTTGCTAGGCTTAACAGATCCGGCAATTTCAGGTGCCTCGGCACCGGATGCCGGGCAAAACCCGGCCGATGTCATGTCATTGCCGCAGTGCCGGTTCCCTCCACGAAACCTGCACCTCCTCCGGGAAAGCAGAGTGCCAGAGGAGACTTTAGCGCGCAAGTTGCTTTCGAGCGGAAAGCCATTCTTCTCGATAAAAATGCATACTATAAAATCGGAAAATTTGCAGATTTTTGCATTTTTCACACGAAATTGACTCATCTTGATTGAAATAGATATATCGATGTATACATTTCGAAGGCATGAAGGAGTACCGAAGGGAGCGCTGGAATGGCTTTGTTGAATTTCACCGGCAAGTCGAGGGAACGCACTTCGGAGCCGGAATTCGCAGACATGATCGAGGCTTGGTCGATCGAGGTGATGCCGCGCACGGCCGCCAAGATCGATGACTTTCGCGCCCTCCTGCCGACCGGGACCCGCGTCTATATCGCTCACCTCGACGGCACCCCGATCGAGGATATGGTAGCGACGGCAAGGCGGCTAAACGGACAGGGATTTCCGGTCATGCCGCATCTCCCGGCCCGCAGTATTCCTGATATCAGCACATTGGCGGACTGGCTGGAACGCTATCGCGGCGAAGCCGATGTCCGTCAGGCTCTCCTGCTCGGCGGCGGCAGGGCCGCGCCTGCAGGCGATTTTCACAGTTCCATGCAGTTGATCGAGACCGGGCTTTTCGACCACCACGGCTACACGCATCTGCATTTTGCCGGTCATCCGGAAGGCAGCCGTGATGTCGATCCGGACGGATCAACCGCCCTGGCCGATCGGGCACTGCGCTGGAAGCAGGATCTCGCCTCGCGAACCGATGCGAAGCTTGCCATAGCCACCCAGTTCGCCTTCGACCCGCAGCCCATCATCGACTGGGCGGAGCGCATCCAGGCAGCCGGCGTCACCATGCCCATCCATGTCGGCATTGCCGGCCCTGCCAAATTGCAGACGCTGATCAAATACGCCATTTCCTGCGGCATCGGCCCCTCGATGAAGGTACTGCAGAAACGCGCCATGGACATGAGCAAGCTGCTCTTACCCTATGAGCCAACCGACCTCGTCGCGGCCTTTGCCGATTACAAGGCAAGAAAGCCGGAAAGCCTCATCAGTCAGCTGCACATCTTCCCGCTCGGCGGCATCCAGGTGGCCACCAATTGGATGAACAAACACCGTTCCTTCGCAACACCTGTCGCGCTACCCTGAGATGGTCCGGCTGCGGGCCTTCAGGGAGAACCATGCCGACGCCCACCCTTCCGAATATCAGACATATCAGGCTGTTCATTGCCTGCGCCGAAACCGGTTCGCTGACATCGGCCGCGGCCATGCTCGGCATCACCCAACCCGCCGCATCCCAGGCCTTGCGGCGATTGGAACAGCTTCTGGACGTCGCCCTCGTCGAACGCGACGGCATGGCATTGACAGTGGAAGGCAAGATCGCCTTGCAGCGGTTCCGCCGCCTCTGCGATCTCATCCGTCAGGCCTGTACTCAGGTCGCAAAAGCAGCGATCGGCATCGTCGAAACCCGTCTGGCATGGCCCCACCTGCGCGCCATCACGGGTTTTGCCGAACATGGCAGCTTCAGTGCAGTGGCCCGCATGCTGGATCAATCCGAACCGGCCGTGCAGCGCGCCGCCCGCGAGGCCGAAGCCGTTATGGGCATTCCCCTCTTTGAAAACTCCGGCCGCAATGTCCGGCTGACGGCCGCAGGACTCTCCGCAGCCCGTTGGTTCAGTCTGACGCTCGCAGAATTCGACAGTCTGCGCGACGAACTCCTGGAGGCCCGCAACCACTATGCCGGCCGAATTTCCATCGGCACTCTGCCGCTGACCCGCACCTTCCTTGTGCCCGATGTGATCGCCCTTCTCGCCAATCGCCATCCGCTCGCACGCTTCGAAATCGTGGAGGGCAGCTATGAGGTACTGATCGACGATCTCGAGCGCGGGCGCATCGATATTCTCGTCGGCGCGCTGCGCAGGAGCCTTGTTTCGAAAACCTTGCATCAGGAACCGCTGTTCGATTTCGAACTCAGCATCGTCGGACGCGCCGACCATCCGCTGAAGCAACGTCGAGAAATCACCCCGGACGATCTCTCGGACTATCCCTGGGTCGTTGCCCGCCGCGATACGCCGTCGCGCGAGACGTTCAACACCATGGCCGCGACCTTTCCGGCGGACAAACCAGCCCGCCAGAGCGTGGAGACCGGCTCGCTCAACGCGATCAGGGGCGTGCTCCTGAGGTCCGATCACCTTGCCCTGCTCTCCCGTCATCAGATCCGCTATGAGCTGGAAGCAGGTTTCCTCGCAGCGATGGATTATCCGCTCCCGGGTTCCCGCCGCCCCGTCGGCATCACCCTGCGCCGCCACTGGCTGCCGACCGCCCTTCAGGCGGAATTTCTGGGTTTGCTGCGGGAACATTCGGCAGGACTGAACTAGCCGTTCTGTCTCACGATTGCGCGAGCAGCCACCATCGCCTCGGAATATGCGATAATGGTTCTTTCGCCGGGGGCGGCAAACATCGATACTTCCATGGAGTTCTTCCAATGCCTTTACGCTGCGCCATTCTCGATGATTACCAGCACGTGGCGCTGTCCATGGCCGACTGGAGTGGCATCGAGGCGAAAATCGCCATCGATCGTTTCGACGACCATATCGCCGACACGGATGCGCTCATCGCCCGGCTGGCGGATTACGACATTATCATCGCCATGCGGGAACGCACAGTCTTCGACGCCGAACGCCTCGGACGGCTGCCGAAGCTGAAACTGCTGATCACGACCGGCATGGCCAATGCCTCGATCGACATGACTGCTGCTGCCCGCCTCGGCATCACGGTTGCCGGCACGCGCGGTTTCGTCGGCTCGGCCGCCGAACTCACCTGGGCGCTGCTGATGGCGATGGTTCGCCATATCCCCTCGGAAGTCGCCAATTTCCGCGCAGCGCAAGATCCGTGGCAGATCTCCGTCGGACGCGACCTTCGGGGACTGACGCTCGGCGTCGTCGGCCTTGGCAAGCTCGGCCAGCAGGTCGCTACCTATGGCCGCGCCTTCGGCATGAACGTCATCGGCTGGTCGCGCTCCAATACGCCGGAGAAGAGCGCCGAACTCGGGATCGGCTATGCCGCTTCGGTCGAAGAGCTGCTGCCTGCCGCCGATATCGTCACGCTGCATCTCACCCTGAATGCGGAAACCAAAGGCATTATCGGCAAGCGCGAACTCGGCCGCCTGAAGCGTGACGCCATTCTTCTCAACACCTCCCGTGGACCGCTCGTCGATGAGCAGGCGCTGATCGAGGCTCTGGAAAGTGGCCACCTCGGCGGCGCCGGCCTTGACGTGTTCGATCAAGAACCTCTGCCCGCAAACCATGCCTTTCGGCGGCTCGCCAATGTCGTGGCAACCCCGCATCTTGGCTACGTGACGGAGGAAACCTATCGCATCTTCTACCGCGATGCCCTCGAGGATATTGCCGCCTGGATCGACGGAAAACCGGTCCGGGTTCTTAATGCTCCGAGGTAGAGCAGGAACGACTGCTTACACATCGCCTCGCAGGCGAGCGCCGCCGTCGAGCCGGCGACGGCACTTTTTGAACTCGGAGGCTCCCCGCTTTGCCGCAGAGAGCCATGTTGGTCAGACGGGTGCACGCGGATCATGCCGCGCAAGACGCCGCAGCAGATAGTCGACCTCGGCGCGCGCCGTGGCGCTGAGCGCGCCTCCGGGCTTGCGCTGCGCATCCGAGGTGATGACGCCTCGACGCATGAGAACATGCTTGCGGACGG
Organism: Rhizobium sp. P1_E6; assembly: GCF_056405875.1. Classification (NCBI taxonomy): domain Bacteria; kingdom Pseudomonadati; phylum Pseudomonadota; class Alphaproteobacteria; order Hyphomicrobiales; family Rhizobiaceae; genus Rhizobium; species Rhizobium sp. P1_E6. Next base: position 21,302 of record NZ_JBFUBG010000096.1, read on the forward strand.
CAAGACCGATGCCGAGCTGCTGCTCATAACGGATCAGCGGCAGATGCGCGTCAAAGAGATCATGTGCCTCGTCACGCTTGCCGGCGGCAAAGAGGCCGACCAGTTCGGCCAGCATGTCCGGGAAGCCATAGCCGGTCATGGCGCCGTCTGCGCCGCGCTCCGGCTCGAAATCAAGGAACATACCGCCATTGCCGCAGAGGATCGAGAAGGGACGAAGCTCGCCGGCCTTCTGCATGGCGCGCAGCTTCGAGATCTTCTCCAATCCTGGCCAGTCCTCGTGCTTGAGCATAAGACATGAAGGGTGATCGGAGATGATCTTGGCAATGACGCCGGCCGACATGACGACCGTCAGCGTCAGCGGATAATCCTGCAGCACCCAAGGAACGTCTGTGCCGACGGCTTCGACGGCCTGCGCGAAATACTGGACGATCTGCTCGTCGGTGCGAAGCGCCGGCGTCGGAGCAATCATCACGCCGGCAGCCCCCATATCCATCGCATCGCGAGCAAGCGAACGCATCGCCGCAAGGCCGGGTGCGGAGACACCGACAATGACCGGCACTCTGGAACGGCCGACCACCTGGCGAATGATTGCCCGCGATTCCGCAGGCTCCAGCTTGGGTGCCTCGCCCATGATGCCGAGGATCGTCATGCCGGTGACGCCACTATCCTGATAGAAGTCGGTCAGCCGATCGATCGACGGCGCATCGATTGTGCCGTCCGGCAGGAACGGCGTGGTTGCGATCGCATAGACGCCTTTTGCGTCAATTCCGAAGCTCATTGTGCATCCTTCCACGCCTGATAGCGCGCCTTTGTTTCCGCATTCATGGGATAGAGACCGGGAAGCGRCACGCCCCGGTCGATTTCGGTCATGATCCAGCCTTCCATGCGCTCCTGCTCCGGCGCTTCGGCAAGCACCGCATCCAGCAGGGCCGCCGGGATGAGCACTGCGCCATCCTTGTCGGCAACGACGATATCGCCGGGGAAAACCGCAACGCCGCCGCAGGCGATCGGCTGCTGCCAGCCGACGAATGTCAGCCCGGCGACGGAAGGCGGAGCCRCCATGCCGTCGCACCACACAGGCAGGCCGCTTCCGAGCACGCCTTCCAGATCGCGCACCACACCATCGCTGACCAGGGCCGCGACCTTGCGCTTCATCATCCGGGCACAGAGGATATCGCCGAAGATGCCGGCATCCTGCACGCCCATGGCATCGACCACGGCGATGCATCCTTCCGGCATATCCTCGATCGCCGCCCGCGTGGAGATCGGCGAAGCCCAGCTTTCGGGCGTTGCCAGATCCTCACGCGCCGGTACGAAACGCAGCGTGAAGGCTGGGCCGACCACCCGCTCCTGGCCCGGCCTCAGCGGCTTTGTGCCGCGCATCCAGACATTCCTGAGCCCCTTTTTAAGAAGCACGGTTGTCAGAGTCGCCGTGGAAACGCCCTTCAGGGTTTCGATAACCACTGAATCGAGAGACATGGATGCACCTCATATGCTCTGGATGAGGCCGCCGTCGATACGGATGACGGAGCCGGTAATATAGGATGCGCGCGGGCTGGCGAGAAAAGCAACCGTGTCTCCATATTCCTCCGGACGGCCGTAACGCCCGACGGGAATGGCGGCTGTGCTCTCCGCCGTCACCTCTTCCACCGGCCGGTTTTCGCGCTTCGCCTTCTGCTCGTCGAGGAAAGTAATGCGGCCGGTCGCGATGCGCCCCGGCAGCACGATATTGGCGGTAATCCCATCGCGGCCGATCTCGCGTGCAAGTGTCTTCGACCAGCCGACCAGCGCCAGGCGAAGGCTGTTGGAAATGCCGAGATTGGCGATCGGCGCCACGACGCCTGACGACGTGGAGGTGATGATCCGACCCCAGCCGCGTTCTTTCATGCCGGGCAACACGGCGTCCGTCACGGCAATCACCGAACGCACCATCATGTCGAAATATTTCGACCAGGTCTCCGCCGACTGACCGGAGGCCAGTGTCGGCGGTGGCCCACCCGTATTGTTGACGAGAATATCGACGGGTCCGAAAGTCTCCGCAATCACAGCCAGCCTCGCCTCGATGACGGAGAGATCGGCGATGTTCCAGCTGATCGCCAGCGCCTTTCCTCCCGCAGACACAATACCCTCCGCCGTCTTTGCAGCGGCGGCGTCATCGATATCGGCTACGGCGACGCGAACGCCCTCCGAAACCAGCGAGCGGGCAATTGCACCACCCAGTCCACCACCCGCGCCGAACACCAGCGCGGTCTTTCCGTCCAATCGCATATCCAAGGCAGATACTCCGGTTTCGCCGGCATTATGGCGATCGCGACAAGAAGAAAAATCTCGCTTTCCCTGGTTTCAGAAGATAGAAAATCTATTCTTATGGAAACGCGCTTTCTCGACACATTCCTGCTCGTTGCCGAGCTTGGATCACTGGCCGAAGCCTCCCGCCGCCTCGGCATTACGCCTGCCGCGGTCGCCCAGCGCATGCAGGCGTTGGAAGACGATGTCGGTGTGCCGTTGTTGACCCGTGTCGGACGCCGCGTCCGCCCGACCGACACCGGCCACGCCATCATCGAAAAGAGCCGTACGATCCTTGCCGAGGTCCGCGATCTGCGCAGCCTCGCCAATGCCGACCTGCCCTCCGGGGAGCTTCGCCTTGGTGCCATCACCACTGCGCTGACCGGGCTGCTGCCAGCGGCTCTCCATGAGGTCTTCGCCAGCATGCCGCATGTCGAGGTCTTTCTGCTACCCGGACCCTCCACTGATCTCTATCAGCGGCTGATGGACAGGGATATCGACGCGGCGATCCTCGTAAAGCCACCTTTTTCGATACCGAAAACATTGGAATGGGAGCTTCTGCGGGCTGAACGTCTGGTTCTTGTGGCCCCCGCCGATTGCCGGGGCGAGAACCCGCACCAACTCCTGAAGACACGGCCCTTCATCCGCTACGACCGAAACAACTGGGGCGGACGTCTTGCCGACGAATATCTTCAGAAACAAGGCTTGAAACCCGCCGAGYGTCTGGAACTCGATTCCCTCGAAGCGATCTCGGTCATGGTCGCCAATGGGCTTGGCATCTCGCTCGTGCCGGACTGGGCAAGACCCTGGCCCGAAGGCCTCAACATCGCCGTCCTCGAACTGCCCGTCCCCTTCCCACCGCGAGAGGTCGGGATGCTTTGGCCACGCAGTTCCCCGTCGCGCCGGCTGACCCGCATCGTACTCGATGCGCTCAAACGCTCGCAGACCGCTATCTAGCGCTAAGCGTCCCGCGCAAAAGTATGCAGCGGTTTTGCGATCACGCCATGCGAAAATAAAAGCCTAAAGCGCGGCAAGCGAACCTGAAAGATCGCGACGCGCTTTAGGCTCCAGACTCAATCAGGCCCACCAAATGACGATGGCGGCGATGTAGCAAGTTGCCGCGAAGTTGAGCATGAGCTTGTCATATCGAGTTGCGACACGCCTCCAGTCCTTGAGGCGACAGAAAGCACGTTCGATGATATTTCTCCGGCGGTAGGCGACGGGGTCGAACGGTTTGATCTGCTTTCGGGTTGGATTGTTGGGAATGACAGGCTCGGTGC
>NZ_JBFUBG010000097.1:0-24696 GCF_056405875.1 Rhizobium sp. P1_E6
TCACTATAGTTCCGCTTGATCTCGTTATTGGTGCTCGGTTGGGCGGCGGGTCGCGATAGCGGGGAAGCGGCTGGTATTCGGGCTCTGGTGGATAAGGGGTGTACGGATTGTCGTAGCCGTAGCCATCATACTCGTCGTAACCATCATAGGGCCCATAGACTTGGGCATGAGACTGGACGGCGGTCAGAAAGAGGGCCGCAGCCAGGATAGCAAATAGCCTCATGGTCGTCATCCGCTTGTTAAACAAGCGTTATTAGGACGAGTTCTGTGGCGGGACTATGTCCGCGCCCTTCCATCTCAAGCGCGGTTCTTCCCCGAGTTTTCGAGGTAAAAAGTGTCAGCCCCGAATGAAAGTCGTCTAGCCGTGGATTTTGTCATGCAGATGCATTGCGTTAATTGCGAAGGAGATTGACCATGGCTTCAAATGCACTCGTCCAGATACGAATAGAGATGTTAAAGAATACGCCGCAGCGGCTCTCGAGAGCATCGGTTTGATAGTGTCGGATGCTGTGCGAGTTCTTTTAACGCAAACAGCAACGAGGGCCCGGCATACGACGCCTGATTTCGGGAAAAGGTTTTGAAGGCGCTTGAGGATACGCGCCCTGATATCGATGACGCGGGAGCACGATTTCGAGAGCGCCGTAGGCACGCCTTACATTGCGGTTTATGTCATCATACCTGACCGGATAAGCACTCTGCGAATTTGGCATAGTGCGTAGATGTGGCCGCCGAATGGGATTCCGAATAACGCCGGATACGGCGCAGCCCTTCGATTCCCGTCAAAGCGCGGCCACCTCACAGCGTGGGCAAGGGAATATCCAGCATTTTGTTATTCGCATTCTGCGAGCGGCGAAGTGCGCGTTCGTAGTGCCGAACGCACAATGGAGACGAATAGCTTATCTACCGAGATTTGGACCTACGTGTCACATTGTGCGCAAGCTCACTTGTCGTCGCGAACTCGCCAAAAAGCGCGGTCAGCTTGGCTTGCTCCCTCTCGTCCAGCCTGTGCTTCAAGCAAAAGTCGGAGATGCACCAAACCTTCTTCACCACGACAGGCTCGGCTGAAATCGAATCGATGTGCTGCATTTTAGTCCTCCCACTTCGCAGGCTAGCGAAGCGAACATTAGCTGGCAATGAAATAACGAGATCTTCCCAACAATTCTCCAACACCCGCTGGGCGCTTGGCGGCGCAGCGATAGTCAACTGCTCGGCCCCTGGCGGGGTATTGGACGATCAACTTACCGAAACAGTTTGTTCGATGATCTGCTGTACGCCCCTGACTTCGGTGGCAAAGGAATAAACTATTTCGCTGGGCACGCGGCCGATGGCGGCGATTGTAAGCTTCTCATAATGATCCACTGTATTAGCGAGAGCCTCCTTGTCGCGAAAATAAAGTTCGTCTCTGCCCACTTCGCCCAGTTTCCGACGCAGCTGCGGTGCCAGCATCTTTCCATGATCGTCGAAGATCGTTTTGTAGGCGTCGGCGCTCGTTGTATTCAGCAAAATCGCCCAGATATCCTCCGCCCTGGATCTTGTCTGCAGGAAGTGTTCGGCGGCATTCTCAGGCATTTCGACGCCGGCCGGGAGATAAAGTTCCTCCAGGTCATGGGGCGGAGGCTCGGTTCGGGTACGGCTGGTTAGATCCATGGTAGTGCTAGGTCGGTAAGCGACCCCAACAAAGTCACGATCACCATACGGCAAGCATCGCTCTTAAACGCTGCTGCAGGGCGGGCGGTTCGACGTTCATTCGCACGCAATGGAGCGCGTAGCGCATCGGTTCGCTAAATGGCATCCAGGCGCGCAGATTATCAAGAAGCATCTCGGACATCATGTCTTCGATCGGCCCGGCGCCGAGCTGGCCAAGCGCCTGTTGATGATCTGGGAGTCGGGCTCGGGCGATGACGGCAAGAGCCCGCTTCAAGGTCTCCTCCTTCGAGTCATTAAGCAAATCCGTCGACCAATGCCATGCCCCGGGATCAGCAAGGTAGGCCTGCACAAAGTCTTCTGCGGAGGCCGGCCGGTCACCACAATCAGCCATATCGGGTAGCCAGGAAGCATCCGACGCGATCGCGTCCGGCGTGAACGCATTATTGGAAACGAACGCTGTATGGCGCTTTGGCTTGCGCGACTTCATGTGAAACCCATTCACCTGCTTTCGTGAAGCCTAGGCTAACCTGGCGACGGCCCACCGCGCCATTGAAAAGATCGTCGCGATTCCGGCCAGCGCGCACCATCTTCATACGCGCACTGGCCAGACAGGAAGGCCAGAAATTATAGTTTCACGCCGACGCTCGCCAGGAAGATTTCCATACGGTTGTCAACCTCAGCCTTCGTCTCAGCCCACGCTGGGAACGACTGGAGAAGATTGTCGTGCCAAGCGATGAGGTTTGGATATTCCTTGAACGGAAACTTTGCACGATCGGCCTGGGAGAAGGGAGCCGCGATATCGATATCGGCAAAGGTCAACGTATTGCCAACCATGAACTCACGGCCTTCAAGATGCTGGTTGAGTACTTTCGCTGCAGAGCGGATCTTACCCTCAGCAAATTTGATGAGGGACTCGTCCTTCGCTACACCCATGACCGTCTTCCCCACGCGCTCATCGAAGATCGTGGTGGTGAAGGTGCGCCACTGCTCGCCCGACCAGAACATCCACTGAAGGACCTGAAAGCGCTCCTCCTGCGTGGTTCCGACCAGCGGCGAATTCACCTTGTTGGCGAGATACAAGTTGATTGCAGAAGATTCCCAGAGAATGGTGTCTCCATCCTCCAGAACCGGCGTCAAACCGTGGGGATTGAGACGGGATTTGAACTCGTCGGTCTGGCTCTCGCCTTTGAAGAGGTCAACGGTAACGCGTTCGAGTTCAATGCCCATGATCTTCGCAGCGGTGTTCACGCGACGCAAGCTGCCCGAGCCCGCATCACCATAGATCTTGATTGTCATAACTGTTCCTTTCGGCTCCGGCCCGTGAAAGGGCGGCCGAACGTTAATTCCCATATTCTTTTTACGAATGGCATCCATGCTTTATGAATGCCATCTATTCCCAATTGGAATTCATTAATTGTTTGGAGTAAAGGTGATGGATAAGCTAGATGCGATGCGGATGTTCGTGCGCGTCGTCGAAAGCGGAAGCTTTTCGCAGGCAGCGCGAGATCTGAACGTCAGCCAACCGACGGTCAGCAAGCAGCTCGCTGCGCTCGAAGCGCGGCTCGGGACGCAACTCCTCGCGAGAAGTTCGCGTGCCCTTGCCGTGACGCCTGCAGGACAGGACTATTATGAGGCCACCGTCCGTATTCTTCAAGATCTCGACTCCGTCGAAGAGAGAGTCCTTGAAGGGCAGTCGCGCCCCTCGGGGCTCGTCCGAGTGACCCTCTCGCCAGCATTCGGGAGGATGTTCGTTATTCCCCGACTAGCGGATTTTAGGACGAGTTTCCCTGACGTCGCGATCGAGATGGAAGTCTCCGGGCGGCACGTTGACCTTATCGAGGAGGGAATAGACGTCGCGATCCGCATCGGTCGGCTTTCGGATTCAGCACTCGTCGCGCGACGCATCGGCGACATGCGGATGATAACCCTAGCCTCCGCCGGCTATCTTGCCCAACACGGCACACCGCAAACGCTAGTCGAACTGCGCACCCACCAACGTATCAGCTATGTCCACCAGGGCGATATCATCGGGTGGGGTTTCCACGTAGACGGCCGGCCGGTCACGGTCGACGGTGGGGGAGCGTTCCGCACAAACGACGCCGAGCATGTCCGCGGCGCGGTCCTCGCGGGCCTCGGCATCGCCCACCACGCAAGCTGGTTGTTCACGGATGTGCTGGCCTCCGGCGAGGTTGTACAAATTCTGGACCAGCATGCGCCGCCGCCCTTTCCGATAAACGCAGTTACCGCTGCCGGACGGCGCATGCCCTCGCGAGTGCGGCAATTCATCGATTTCCTCGCTGCGATTTGCGCCGAGGAGCCGGAATTAAAGGTCGGCGACGGCTAGCCCGTCATAGTGCGGACGGTTCTGGATTGCCCCTGCACAGGAGGACGCTGAACAGGCCCTTGTCGTCCGTCCAGTCGGCCATTGGTAACCATTCCGCTGCGCGCAACGACAAGGTCGGGGTCGCATGGCAGTACTTGTGGTTACAGTCAGTATGGATGGCTCGCCGGCTCCTACCGCCTATAAGCGCGGTGATAGGGTTTGAACCTCAATTCAGAGTTCAATCAGCCGCGTGACTAGTTTGTCGTAGCTCTTCCGAGATCATCCTCTGGGTTTACCTCAGCATCGACAGAAATACTTAGAAATGGCTAGATGGACATGAAATTAATTTCGGAATATCAATTATACGTTTACTTTATGCAGGGTGTATAACATGAGTCCAATCTCGGTAGCGCTAGTTGACGACCACCCTCTGATGCTCGCTGGCCTAACTGAAATCCTTAGAAAGCAACCCACATTTTCTGTTGCGGCAACTGGATCGAGCGCGGACGATATATTGGACATTGGCCTGAGGTTGGCACCTGACGTCTTTGTCGTCGACCTGATGATGCCGGGAAACATTTTCGACGTGATCGCGAAGCTTGTCGAAAAAATCCGAACGAAGATCCTGGTCTTCACGGCAATGACGGGCAGCGATTATGCCGTGCGCGCCCTCAACGCGGGCGCAAGCGGGTATGTCCTCAAAGGAAGCAGCGCACAGGAACTCCTTCAAGCCATCGCGACCGTCCACCGCGGCGACATGTTCATCACCCCTGCATTCGCCTGCAAGGTCATCGAAGAGCTTAAGATAGCCTCCCTCAAAAAGATGACCGGCACGGAAGTAAAGCTCAGCATCCGCGAGGGCCAGATCATCAGAATGCTGCTGCGGGGCTTCACCAATCGGCAGATTGCAGCCGACCTGCAGATCGGCGAGAAGACCGTCAAAAACTACATGACTATCCTCATGCAGAAGTTGAATGCACGAAATCGCCTGGAAGTATTACTGGCCGCGCAGAAGCTTGAGGGCGGCACAGATCCGATCCAACGCCACTAGATACCATTCCCCTCCATCGGCACCACGACCTGAAGCTCCGTTCCGGAGCGCGGACCCCGGCGGATGTCAACGCTGCCGCCAAAAGCCTCAACCCGGTTTCGAATGCCCTGCAGCCCGAGCGGCCTGTGACGGGCTTGGGAATTGCTCACCCCGAGGCCAGGACCATCGTCGGCAATGACGACAGTAATGGCTTGCTGATCTGCTGACGCCGAAACGCGCTGGTCACGGCCGCCGCCATGGCGGAACGCATTGTTGAGCCCCTCCTGCACGACACGGTAAAGACAGATCTTCAAGGGGTGGGCAACACGCTCGGGCAGGCGGTCATACGCCACTGTCACTTTCGATCCCGTCGCATATTCGTGCTGATCGACTGCCATGCGCAGAGCCGCTTCGAGCGGCATATTTTCGATCTCCGGCATGACCAGCCCAGTCGAAAGCTCTCGCAGCTCTGCCAGGACCTGGCTCGCGATGTGAGAGGGAGCAAGATCAGCCTCCGTGACGTCGGCCGCGCTGTCGAAGGTCGTCCTTGCCGGCACGGGCGCATCTGAAGGCCTCCCCAGTTTAAGGATCAACAGGCTGAGCAGCTGGACGGGACCGTCGTGCAGATCGGCACCGATCCGGTTCAGGAGTTGCTCGTTCGATTTCGTCGCATCCATGCGCGCCCTGTCGGCAACCTTGCGAAGCTCGGTATTCTGATCCGCGAGCGCCTGAGCCTCCGTCAGCTGCGCCTTCAGCGTCATCCTCTGATTGGCGATGATATTGCTCGCCCGCCGGACAATGAGGAACAGCAGGGCCATGATGGCCAAAGTCGTTGCGCCGACGATTGCCCATGTCTGACGTTGGACCCGGCCTCGCTGAACGAGGAATTCGGCTGCGTCCTCATAAAGCTCTCCGACAGCGATGATTTCGCGCGTGCCCGAGCGATAGATGGGTGCATAGATTTCAATGAGCGGACGGTCGGTCGTCGGCTCTTCCTCGCCTTCTCCGTCATTGTGACCAGTCTCGAGCTGCGCAACAACCCGACCTGTGAAAGCCCGCTTGATATCGGCCGACGGGAAGGCTTTTCCGATAAGAGATTTATCGGTGCTGTAGATCACCATCCCGTCGTTGCGCCAGATCCTGAAGCCTTCGACTCGTCGCGCAAGATCAGTCCCGATCAAAAGATCGTCCAATTCCTTGCGACGGGATTCCGCGACCTGCAGGTTGCTTGCCGATCCCTCGACGTGACGGGCCAGAAAACCCTCCATGTAGAGGGCTCCGGATTCGGCCCGGCTCCTCAGCTGATTTGCGGCAATCTGGCTTGTCAGCCACTCACCAAGGATGGCCATCGAACTACAGATGATCAACCCCGCCACAATCAGGAACTGCTTCGTTAAATCAATGCCTTGCCAGTATCCTAGTATGCCGGATTTCTCGCCGCCGAGGCTCTTCCTGAAAGGGACGTAAGTCACATTTATTTCCGGGTCTAAAGTCCCGACCTCCCGAAGACCAAAGTCCGTGAATGTCAGCGGACCTTTGGAACTATCCCCTGGCCTTGCCTGAAGACATTATCTGATCGTCGCAGACAATGCTGAAGATTTTCTATTGGCTTTCGCAATCTCATCTCCGGAACCCCAGTAGAAAATGTGCCGCAGAGCAGACGATGCCTGCGAATGCAGGGACGGGAAAAGCATTGCCGGAACGATACCGTTTTCTGGACAATCCAAGGGGGGAATAAAATGGTCACCTATATTCGATCGGATCTCGATTTCATCCTGAAACAGATCAAAATCGCGGAAGCGGACGCCGCCTTCCGGCAAGGCATATCGACCGGCGATCCGAACAACGTCGCAAAGCCGTTGTTCGGCCCCGGCGGGTCTATCCCGACCTACAACCTTTCCTGGGGCCTGCGCACCGTCGACGGTACCTACAATAATCCGCTGCATCCGGAATGGGGTGCTGCCGACAATGAGTTCCCGGAACCCCTTGGCACTCAGTTCAAGACGATCATGGTGCCCGCCGGGGCCGGTGGCGCTTTGGTGCCCGTCTCATACAACCCGACGGCCGACAACGATGGCCCCGGCCCGTCCGTCGCGGGCGACGTCTTCGACCCCACAGTCCGCACCATCTCAAACCTGATCGTTGATCAGACGCTCGGAAATCCCTCCGCGATCCTGACGGCTCTGCAGCGCGCCGGCATCGTTCCCGCAGCGCAGCAGATGACAGTCACCGCTCAGATCTCAGCCGCTTATGAACCGCTCAAGCCATTGTTCAACGCTGTCGGCACAGCCGAGCGGCTGAACGCCGAGGCCCAGGCAGCAGCATCTGCCAGCCCCAATAATCAAGCTCTACAGGATGCCGCGGCAGCAACTGCTGCGGACCTCGCTGACGCGCAGGCGGCTCTCGATGCCCAGGATGATGCTTTGGTCGCGTTGCTGGATGCCAACGGCGTCGAGCTCGATGGCGTCAATGTCGTCATCACCAATGCCGCGCCGGATGAAGGCCTCTCGGCACCGTTCAATTCCTGGTTCACCCTGTTCGGCCAGTTCTTCGACCACGGTCTCGACCTCGTCGCCAAGGGCGGCAACGGCACCGTATTCATTCCGCTGATGGAAGACGATCCGCTTTTTGTTCCGGGCAGCAACACCAACTTCATGGTGCTGACCCGCGCTACCCTTGCCGGCCCGGGCGCCGACGGCATCATGAATGATGACCCTCTAACGGCAGTTAACGAAGCCGCCGACAATACCGATCGTCCCGTAAACACGACGACCTCGTTCGTCGACCAGAACCAGACCTATACGTCTCATCCATCTCATCAGGTCTTCCTCCGCGCCTACACGCTCAACGCTGCCGGCGAGCCGGTCTCGACGGGCAAGCTCATCGAGGGCGGCAATGGCGGCATGGCGACCTGGGCTGATCTCAAGGCGCAGGCTGCTGATTTCTTGGGGATCCAGCTTCTCGATGCCAATGTCGGCAATATTCCATTGCTGGCCACCGACCCCTATGGCGAATTCATCCGAGGCGCCAATGGCTATCCTCAGATGGTAACAGCTACGGGCCTCGTCGAAGGCGACCCGAATGCCAATGGTGGATTGGGCGTCCTCGTTCCGGCGAATGCTATCCTTACAGGCCATGCCTTCCTGGCCGACATCGCGCATAATGCCGTGCCGGGCGGACTGGCCGATGGCGACATCGAGATCGGTCTTGAAAACCCCGGCAACGAGCCTGGTGTCTACGACAACGAGTTGCTCGATGCGCATTATGTCGCCGGCGACGGCCGTGCCAACGAAAATATCGGCCTGACGGCGGTGCACCATGTGTTCCATTCGGAACACAACCGGCTGGTCGAGCATACTCAGGAGGTGGTGCTTGCAGACGCCATTGCGATGCTGGCTGACGGCTCTTCGCAGGCTGAGGCTGTGGCCTTCCTGAACGAATGGCTGATCGATGATGTCGCTGCGGTTCCCGCCACCGGAGCAGGCCTTGTCTGGGACGGCGAGCGGCTCTTCCAGGCCGCCAAGTTCGGTACCGAGATGCAGTATCAGCACCTCGTTTTCGAAGAGTTCGCCCGCAAGATCCAGCCGAATATCAACGTATTCCTGGTTCCGGACGGGTTCGACGTTACGATCGATCCCTCGATCGTCGCCGAGTTCGCCCATGTGGTCTACCGCTTCGGGCACTCGATGCTGACGGAATCGATCGATCGCTTCGATCCGAACTTCAACCCTGACCATATCGGTCTGATCGAAGGCTTCCTCAATCCGCTGCAGTTCGAAAACAATGGCGGCACAACGACTGCCGATGCCAATGTCGCAGCCGGCGCCATCGTCCGCGGCATGACACGCCAACCCGGTAACGAGATCGACGAGTTTGTCACCAGTGCGCTGCGCAACAACCTGCTCGGCCTGCCGCTCGATCTTGCGACCATCAACCTGGCGCGTGGCCGTGATACCGGCGTGCCATCGCTGAACGTGGCCCGCACGCAGTTCTACAACGCCACCAACCAGGATGTCTTGCTCAAGCCCTATGAGAGCTGGGTCGATTTCGCCGGCCATCTGAAGCATGAGGCCTCGATCATCAACTTCGTCGCGGCCTACGGCACACATTCACTGATTGACGGCCAGACGACACTTGAAGGCAAGCGTAACGCGGCGCTCACCATCATAACCGGCGTGTCGGTCGGCGGACTTGAAGTCCCGCTAGATCGCCTCGACTTCCTCAACGCGGCCGGAGCCTATGCCGGCGGCACACTTGGCGGTCTCAACAATGTCGATCTCTGGATCGGCGGCTTGGCGGAAGCGATCATGCCCTTCGGCGGCATGCTCGGCTCGACCTTCAACTTCGTCTTCGAAATGCAGATGGAAAAGCTGCAGAACGGCGACCGCTTCTACTATCTGCAGCGCCTCGATGGCCTGCACCTGTTCGGTGAGATGGAGAACAACTCCTTCGCCGCCATGATCATGCGCAATACCGACGCCACCCATCTGCCGTCTGACGTGTTCTCGACCCCCGGTCTCATTCTCGAGGTCAACCAGGCCCGGCAGTTCAACGATCTCGATGGCGACGGCACTCTGGAGAGCACTGATCCGCTCGGCGACGGCATCCTCACGCAGCTTGTCATCCGCAACAATCCGGCGACCGTCGGCCCGGACACCAACTACCTGCGTTATACCGGGGGCGATCATGTGGTCATGGGCGGCACGGAAGCCAATGACACCATAATCGCGGGTATCGGTGACGACACGCTGTTCGGCGACGGCGGCAACGACCGGCTGGAAGGCGGGTTCGGCAACGACATCATCAACGGTGGCGACGGCGACGACATCATCGTCGACAGCGGCGGCGACGACAATATCAAGGCCGGCAAGGGCAACGACGTGGTTCACGCCGGGCCTGGTCTCGACCTGGTGATGGGCAATGACGGCCAGGATTTCATCTTCCTGGGTACGGACATGGGCTCGGAAGTCTTCGCCGGTACCGGCAACGACTTCATTTACGGTAACAAGAATGCCGAACGCATCCTCGGCAACGAGGGCAATGACTGGATCGAAACAGGCACGTTCGACGGTGCGCCTGGCGACAATTTCGACGAAATCTTCTCGCATGACGAGATCGACGGCCATGACGTGTTCCTGGGTGATGGCGGCTTCGACGAGTTCATCGGTGAAGGCGGCGACGATATCTTCGTCGGCAGCGCCGGCCGCGGCAAGATGGTGGGCATGTCCGGCTTTGACTGGGCGACCTACAAGGACAACCCGAACTTCGTGAACGCCGATCTATCGATCCCGATCGTCTTCGACGAGGCCCCGACACTGCCGCAGAATGCCGCGCTCGATGAGTACGAGTCGGTCGAGGGTCTGTCGGGGACAAGGTTCGGCGACGTCCTGACCGGCACGAACACTCTTGCGGCTGAGCGGCTCCCCGCTCTTCAGGGCGGTACCGAAGGCTATCAGGGTAGCGCCCTCGACGCTGAAGGCATCGCCCTTATCAGAGGCCTGCAGGATATTCTGGGCGCCGGCGTCACGGCATTCAGTGCCGGCGACATCATTCTCGGCGGTGATGGCAGCGACACCATGAAGGGCCTTGCCGGCGACGACATCATCGATGGCGACAAGTGGCTCGACGTGCAGATCGGTGTCTTCGCGCCAGCCGACACGGAACATACGGGCGAGCCGATCGCGCTACACAACAGCATGACGACATTGGCAGCCGCGATGTTCAACGGCTCGATCAATCCTGGTCAGCTGGCGATCGTGCGAACCATCCGGACCGACACGACGGCCGGTGATGTCGACACTGCAGCGTTCCAGGGCGCGCGGGCCGATTATACGTTTGGTGCGACTGCTGATGGGCAGGTGACCGTCACCGACGTTACCGAGCTCAACCTCGATGGCTCCGACCGGCTGCGAAACGTCGAGCGTTTGCAGTTCACCGATGGCACCGTCGGCATCATCGTCGGCACCGAAGGGAACGACGTTCTCAACGGCACCACCGGTGACGACCTGATGCTGGGCCTCGGCGGCAACGACGTCCTGAACGGCGGCGATGGCAACGACATCCTCGTCGGCGGCCCCAGCACGGCCGGCACCTCGGGCACGTATGCCGATAATTTCAACAACACCGTCCTGAATGGGTCGAGCGGAACTGCGGCATGGGCCACGCCGTGGGTTGAGACTGGAGACAACGGCAATACGAATAGCGCTTCGGCAGGCCAGATCCGCATTGACGACGGCACCAATGAGTTGCGCCTGCGCGATGATGACAATGATCCAGGCAACGGCACCGCGATGATCACGCGATCCTTCAGTCTGTCGGGTGCATCGAGCGCCACCATAAGCTATGACTATAATGAGAGCGGCTTCGACGCGGGAGAAACGGTCACGGTTCTCTTTGCCGCCGACGGCGTCAACTTCACACAGACGATTCAGACCATAACCGGCGCGACCAACGCAGGACCGATCAACAACTTGCCCTTGAACGGACCGTTCGGTGCCAATTCGGCAATCAGGTTCGTGGTGGCCGGCACGAACAATAGCGGCGACTTCGTCGGTATCGAAAACCTGTCGATCGCCTTCTCCAGTGCCACCGAGACCCTGAACGGCGGCGCCGGCAATGACACCTACGTCATCAATCTCGGCGACGGGATCGACGTCATCAACGAAACCGCCGGCACCGACCGCATCACGGTTGGAGGAACCGTGCCGCCGGCACTGCCGGCCTCGCTGACCGGGCTCAACATGTTCGAAGTGACCGCCGGGGGCGGCAACGACGACCTGGTGATCCAGTTCAACGGCCAGCAGGCCACTGTTACCGATCACTTCGACACAGCCGGCGAAGCGGTGGAGTTCATCAACTTCAACGGCAGCACGTTCGAAGGCTATGTTCTCACCGGCGACTATGCCTTGAGCACGGATGATAACGGCGAGCGCACAGCGGCGGTCGGCGTCAACACGGCGCTCGCAGGCACGACGGCTAACGATACCCTGACCGGCAATACCGGCTTCGACCTGCTGTTCGGCCATGACGGCAATGATACGCTCAATGGCGGGCTCGGTGAGGATCTGCTGGTCGGTGGCATCGGCAACGACACGCTCGACGGCGGCGACGATATCGACACGTTGGTTGGCGGTGCCGGCAACGACACCTATATCGACGATACCGGCGAGGATCTGATCATTGAGGCCGCCGGCGGCGGAACCGATACGATCGCGACGACGGCAGCACTTTACACAATGGCGGCCTTCGCCAATGTCGAAAACCTGACCTACACGGGTGTCGACGCCGACCAATTCGTCGGTACCGGCAACGACGGCAACAACGTCATTACCGGCGGCGATCTCGCCGACACGCTGACGGGGCTTGGCGGGAATGACACACTGAACGGCGGTCTCGGCGCTGACACCATGCTGGGCGGTGTCGGGGACGACATCTATGCCGTCGATGATGTCGGCGACGTGGTAACGGAACTGGCGGCTGGCGGTACGGACCGTGTCGACGCAAGCGTCGACTACACGCTGGGGGCGGAGGTGGAAAACCTCAATCTCATTGGCGCGGCGGTCACTGGCCGCGGCAACACGCTCGCCAATACGATCAACGGCAATGGTGCCGCCAACCAGCTCTTCGGTGGTGGCAACAACGATACGCTCAATGGTGCCGCCGGCAGTGACCTGCTCGACGGCGGCGACGGCAACGACACGCTCAATGGCGGTGACGACAACGACACCATCATCGGTGGTGCCGGCAACGACACGATCGACGTAGGCGGCGGCGTCAACACCATCATCTACAATTCGACCGGCTTCGGGGCCGACATCGTCAACAGCTTCGACGCCACCGGCGGTACGCCGGCAACCCAGGATCGCATCGACCTCAGCGGATTGGGCGTAACGGCGGCGAACTTTGCCAACCGGGTGTTCGAATCCGCGAGCGGCGGCAATACGATCATCACCATCCGCGAGAACGGACCGGCCTCGGCGATCCAGGGCACAATCCAGATCAACGGTGTCAACAATGCCGGCATTGATGTCTCCGACTTCACGCTCGCGACTGCCGGCAATGTGATCAATGGCGGCGCAGCCGGCCAGACACATAACGGCACTGCCGGTGCCGACACGATCAACGCCCTCGGCGGCAACGATACAGTCAATGCTGGGGCAGGCAACGACATCGTCAACGGTGGCACTGGCAACGACGTCGTCAATGGCGACGCCGGTGACGACACCTTCAACTGGAATGCCAACAATGCGACGGCAGCATCGCTGGCCAATTCCGATGGCCGTGACATCGTCAATGGCGGCACGGAGGGTCAGGCTGGAGACACGTTCGTGATAACCGGCAATGGCGCCGTTGCGGAGACCTACCGTATCTATACCCGCGCCGCATGGGATGCTCTCGCCGGCAATAACGGCGCAAGCCTCAATGCCGCAACCGAGATCGTTATTACGCGGGGAGCCAATACCGATTTCGCCACCTCGGTCATCGCCGAGCTACGCGAAATCGAGGAGATCCGGATCAACGGGGTCGATCCGTCCGGACCCGGTTCTTCCGGCGGCGACACATTCGAGGTGATCGGCAACTTCGCCGGGACGAGTTTGYGGCTGAACACCATCACCATCGACGGCAACGCCGGTGATGATACCATCGATATTTCGGCTCTGACTTCGGCCCATCGCATCGTGTTCCGCTCGAACGGCGGCAATGATACGATTGTCGGCACCTTGCGGCCGCAGGATGTTATCGAACTGCCAGCGGGCACGACCGCCGATGATTACGAGATCACGACCGATGCAAACGGCGTGACGACGATGACAGGCAGCCAGCACAGCATTCGCTTCACGAGCGAGGGCGGCCTGCCGCAATTCAACGACCCTGCCGATGACGATGTTGATACGCCGCCGCCAGCACCCCCGACTCCCGAAACAGCAGCGGGAACCACTGTTGTCGGTACTGCTGCCGCCGATGTGCTTCTTGGTACGGCAAGCGGAGAAATGATCGTCGCATTCGCCGGCAATGACGTGGCCACCGGCGGTGCCGGCAGCGACATCATGCGCGGAGATGACGGTGACGATCTCCTCAGCGGGGAAGCCGGAAACGACATGGTCTTCGGGGGTGCCGGAAATGACGACCTGTTTGGCGGCGACGGCAATGACATGATCTATGGCGACGCTGGAGCAGACCGAGTCTTCGGCGATGCCGGCGACGACATGATCCAGACTGGTGCCGGCAACGACACCGCCCATGGTGGCAGCGGCAATGATATGTTCATCGCCGAAGCCAGCGACGGCGATGATGTCTACTATGGCGATGCCGGCAGCGACACGCTGGATATGGCGGCGATCACCGCCAACCTGACGGTCGACCTCGGAAGCGGCTTCATGGGCAGAGGAAGTGCATCCAGCAGTCAATCGGGCAACGATACACTCTGGAACATCGAGAATGTCGTCACGGGCTCCGGAAACGACACGATCACTGCCAATGCGTCAGTCAATCTCATCGACGGCGGGGCCGGAAACGACAAGTTCGTGTTCCTCTCCGAAAAGGATGCCGACGGCGATACGATCCTCGGCTTCCAACCGGGGGACAAGATCGACCTGAGTGGCTCGGACGCCAACAACGGCGTCTCCGGCAATCAGGCCTTCACGCTGATAGCGGGCTCCACGCTTAGCGGTGCTGCCCAACTGATCGTCACGCACGAGACGCGTGACGACGGCGACTACACCGTGGTGCAGGGAAGCGTCGACGGTGACAGCAGCGCCGAACTTCGCCTCAGCATCAAGGGGAACCACAACCTCACCACTACGGACTTCAACCTGTAAAGCGCGAAATGCGGCGTGCCGGCCTCTCCGGCACGCCGCATAGTCCAATATTAGCAAGAAGTGGTGAATGACATGCGCCCTAAAACTCCGTTGACCGGCACCAAGCGCAAACAGATCGAGAAACTCACCCACGGACTGAGAGGAATTTTTGTATTCCTCTTCATCACGTCCGGGGTGATCAACGTTCTCGCGCTGACCGGCTCCTTCTACATGCTGCAGATTTATGACCGCGCCCTGACCAGTGGCAGCGTTCCGACCCTGCTTGGGCTATCGGCACTGGCGATCGGCCTCTACCTGTTCCAGGGTTTTTTCGACATCATCCGGTCGCAAATTCTGGTGCGCATGGGTGCAAGGCTCGATAGCCGGATCGCACCCATGGCGCATCAGGTCGCAATCGACATGCCCCGCTTCGGCTTCTCGACAGCCGAAGCGCTCGAACGCGGGCGCGATGTCGATACGGTGCGCTCGTTCCTCGGCAGCCAGGGACCGATCGCCCTGTTCGACCTGCCCTGGGTGCCCCTCTACCTGGTCTTCGTCTACATGCTCCACCCCTATCTCGGTGCGCTCACCTTCGCCGGCGCCTTCATCCTCTCGATGCTGACGATCATGACGGAACTGATGACCCGCCGGCTGGCAAGCGCTACCCACAAGTCGGGGATAGAACGCAACGCGATCGCCGATTCCAATGCCCGCAACGCCGACATCCTCAAAGCGATGGGATTTGCGGAGCGTGCAGTCGATCGTTTCAACCGCGCCAATCAGGACCATCTTGAGTTGCAGACACGCACGAACGACATCAGTGGCACGTTCGGCGCGATATCCCGTGTGCTTCGCATGATCCTGCAGTCGGCTGTCCTCGGCCTCGGCGCGTGGCTGACGATCCAGGGCGAGCTATCGGCAGGTGCAATTATTGCGGCGTCTGTTGCCTCGGCACGTGCTCTCGCACCTGTCGATCTGGCAATCGGAAACTGGAAGGGCTTTGTCGCCGCCCGGACAGCCTTCAACAGATTGAAGGAGACGGTGATTGCCCTCTCGGGCACCGTCCCGCCCATGCAATTGCCGGCGCCCACGCACTCGCTGAAGGTCGAAAAAATAACCGTCGCGGCACCCGGCTCCGGACGGGTTCTGCTCAGCGAAGTCAGTTTCGAGATCGCAGCGGGACAGGCGCTTGGCATCATCGGTCCGAGCGGCGGCGGCAAGACGACGCTCGCACGCGCCCTGACGGGCGTCTGGCCGACCCTTCGTGGCAGCGTCAGGCTTGACGATGCCGAACTCACGCAATGGTCGGACACCGATCTTGGCCAGCATGTCGGCTACTTGCCGCAGGATGTGGCGCTCCTGGATGCGACGATCGAAGAAAACATCTCGCGCCTCGAGCCGCAGGTCGATCCCCGCGCGATCGTCGAAGCCGCTCAGACGACGGGCATTCATGAAATGGTCGTGCGTATGACCGATGGCTATCGCACCGCACTCGGACCTCAAGGCATCTCGCTTTCGGCCGGGCAGCGGCAGCGCATCGGCCTGGCGAGAGCGCTCTATCGCAATCCTTTCATCGTGGTCATGGATGAGCCCAATTCGAATCTCGACGGCGAGGGCGAAATGGCGCTCACCCAGACGATCAAAGCGGTTCGGGCCAGAGGCGGCATCGCAATCGTCATCGCTCACCGGCCGAGCGCACTCGCGGCCGTCGACATGGTTGCCGTTATCCAGAATGGAAAGATGGTAGCGTTCGGACCCAAGGACGACATCCTCAAACCATCGGTAGCGGACACTGGCAGCAAACCTGCGGCCGCAACACAGGTCGGCTCGCGCATCATGGCGAGGATGTCGGAATGATCGAGGTAAAGGGAACAAAAACCGCCAAGGAGCAGGACGATTCGCACGATCGCTATGTCTTCAAGAATGAGGACAAGCTCTCGAAAGTGCCGATGTTCATGACGCTCTTTCTGACCGGATTCGCGCTCTATTTGAAGAGTGCACTGTCAAACCAGCCGGAGGGCCTTCCGCTGGGAGAGACGGGACCGAGGCCGGCCCCGGATCCTCATGAGGGGCTGCTGCCGATCGATCCCATCTCCACTGGCGCTGTCGCGCCGGGAGACGCCGAAGAGCAAGAAAAGGCGCCAACTGGAAAGAAGGGTGGCGTGCAACTCTCCAATTACAGGAATGCCATAAGTCATCCGCTGGACGACTCTCCGCCTATCGAATTCAACAGGCTCAACCTGCCAAGTCTAAGCCTCCTGAAAACATCGGGTGGAGTTTCGGTGTCCTTCCACGCATCAAACGACAATGCCTGGACGGCTTCGAGACCGATATCGACAGCTCCCTTCCGCATTTCCAAAGACAATGCCTGGACAGGCCCCAACCAGGCCTCAGAGGCATCCCCTGAACCAGACGACGTCAAGCCTCCGCCCGCGCCTGTCCAGCAGGAAAAAGCGCCCAATCGCGCGCCGCGTACCGGCAGTCCCGTCACGCTCGCCGATGTCTCGGGTTGCGCAATCGCGTTGATCGGTCTTGCCGATCTCCTGCGAGGGACCCTCGATCCCGATGGTGACGTGCTGTCCGTCAAGGATATTACTGTCTCTTCCGGCAAACTCGTACAGACCGCTGGCGGATGGACATATCAGGCCGAGGCCCTCGGCCCAGTGACCATCAATTATCAGATTACCGACGGCATGGCCTCCATCGTGCAAACCGCCAGTTTCTCCGTCGTCAAGCCCGCGCCCGTTACCGGCACGACTGGCGACGACCTGTTGGTCGGCACCAGTTGCGGCGACGACATCGACGGACTGGCCGGCAATGACAATATCGACGCCAAAGACGGCAACGATACTGTCAACGCCGGCGATGGAAATGACAACATTGTCGCGGGCAGTGGCAATGACACGGTCTTTGCGGGCGACGGCAATGACATCGTTCTCGGCGGCCTGGGCGACGACCACATCTTTGGAGGTGCCGGCAACGACCGCCTGTACGGCGAAGAGGGCCGCGACARCATCTTCGGTGACACCGGCGACGATCTGCTGAGCGGCGGCGGCGATAGCGACATCCTTCATGGTGGCGACGGCAATGATACCCTGAACGGGGACGCTGGGAACGACGTTCTGCAGGGTGAAGGGGGCAACGACGGCCTGTTCGGCGGCGATGGTGACGATATCCTTCTCGGTGAAACAGGCATCGACACCCTCAATGGCGGCACGGGGAACGACTTCCTGAGCGGGGGCAGCGACCAGGACACAGTCAAGGGAGATGACGGCAACGACACCGTTGCCGGTGATGCTGATGGTGTGGACGACAGCTATGACGGAGGAACCGGGACTGACACACTCGATTATTCGGCACTTGCCGAGGCGGTGGCAATCAATCTGGCTGATGGCAGTGCGTCCGGCATCGAGATCGGCAACGACACGATCTCCAATTTCGAAATCGTTCGCGCCGGTGCGAGCGATGACTCGGTGACCGGCAGTGCAGAAGCCGAGGAAATGCATGGCAACGCCGGGGATGATTGTCTCCGCGGCGGTGAGGGTGYGGACCTTGTGAACGCCGGTGATGGCGACGACGTTGTTACAGGCGACCTCGATTGTGCCGCAGACAGCTATGACGGCGGAAGCGGCATAGACACGCTCGATTATTCTGCCGCTGTCATGTCTGTTGTCGTCGATCTCAATGCTGCGAATGCAACCGGTCAGGAGATCGGCGTTGACGGGATCAGCAACTTCGAAATCATCAAGACTGGCGATGGTGACGATGTGCTGCGCGACGGAGATGCCGCCGAATGCCTCTCGGCCGGAGGCGGCGATGATGTCGTCGTCGCGGCGGCCGATGCGTCGGATGACGATTTCCGCGGGGGCGATGGGTTCGACGCGATCGACTACTCGCAGGCCGCCCATGCTGTGCTCATCGACTTGAACACGGGCACGGCCACCGGCTTCGATGTGGGTCATGATGCGATCGGGGGCTTTGAAAAGGTCGTCGGTGGTGCCGGCGACGACATTATCCGCGCTGGTCCGATGGCCGCTGTCGTCGAAGGCGGTGCGGGCGAGGACACGTTCGAGTTCTGCATTCCTGCCGGCGAGAACAGCGCCGCTGTCGTCCACCAGATTCTGGATTTCATGGTGGGCGACCGCATCGACGTGTCCAAGTACAAGATCTTCGACGAGGTCATGGACGGTCTGGAGGACCGCTTCGAGGAAATCTACGGCGACAAGGCCGATGCCGAACCTTTGCCGATCCGCGTTCGTCATGAGGGAACGGACGATATGAGCCGAACCTTCATCGAAGTCGATATGGACAAGGATCAACATTACGAAATGACGATCAATCTGACGGGGCACCATCTCCTCGTTATCGTCGAAAACACCTGATGGGCGGGGAGAAGAGACATGCTTCAAAAACAGCCAAACACCCAGCCTCGGCACTCGCCCGAGACGAACAACATGTTCCCTGTCACTACGCGTGTTCTTGCCGGCGTAGCGGTTGGCTTCCTGCTCTTCGCAGGCGCCGGCGGATGGGCGGCGACGACACAGTTGCGCGGCGCGGTCATCGCATCGGGTATCATCAAAGTCGATCGAAATCTGAAGTCGATCCAGCATCGGGATGGCGGCATCGTCAGCGAAATCGCCGTCAAGGAGGGTGACATCGTCACGAAAGGGCAGATCATGCTGCGCCTCGACGACGCCCAGACGCGCGCCGAACTCTCGATCGTCAAGACGCAGCTCGTCGAATTGACGGGACGCCAGGCGCGGCTGATCGCCGAGCGAGACAATCAGGACGAAGTCGAGTTCGCGCCGRCCTTTGTCGCTGAGTTTCCATTGATCTCAACTGGCGAGCGCCGCCTGTTCGATGGGAACCGCCGCAACAGGCAAAACCAGAAACAACAGCTCCAATACGGAATATCTCAGCTCGAAGAGGAACTGAAAGGCCTGATCGCCCAGTATGATGCAAAGGACGACGAACTCGAACTGGTGCGAACCGAACATGGCAAGATCAAAGGCCTTGCAGACAAGAAGCTCATCGATACGTCCCGCAAATACTTCATCGACCGCGAACTCGCGAAGCTGACGGGTGAGAGTGGGGAGATCCAGGCCAATATTGCGCGGTCGAGAGCCCGGATGAGCGAAATCCGGGTTCAGATCATCGCCATTGATGAGGCGGCCCGCACCGAGGCTCAGCGCGAACTGAGCATTGTCGAGCCGAAATTGTCTGAATTGCGTGAACGGCGCATCGCTGTCGAGGATCGGCTGGCGCGAACCGATATCCGGGCGCCACTATCGGGAACAGTGAACGAGCTTTTCGTCCATACAATCGGCGGAGTCATTACGCCTGCGGAGAAACTGGTGACGCTTGTGCCGGCCGATGCCGCATTGAAGATAGAGGCCAGACTGTCTCCCACCGATATCGACCAGGTATTCATCGGTCAGGAGGCACGGATGCGTTTCTCCGCCTTCAACCAGCGCGCAACACCCGAGCTTGACGGTAGCATCGCCTATGTCTCCGCGGCGACAAGCACCGACCCGGCGACGGGCCAGATCTTCTATCTTGCAGACGTCGCCGTGCCTGCGAGCGAGCTTGCCAAACTCGGCAACAACAGGCTTCTTCCGGGCATGCCGGTCGAAGTTTTCGTTTCAACGCAAGAGCGGACCGCGATATCGTTTTTCGCCAAGCCGCTCTCGGATCAATTCAACCGTGCGTTCCGCGAAGAGTAATTTTGCTATGATCTTCGAGCTGAATTTGCGCGAGTAGCGTCTAGATTTTTCCGGTTGATTGCCGCCGAAAGTGAGCGGCAATTCCAGTTGATGAGAAGTCATCTGAGTGGTGTGTTGGCGCGAAGGCTCACTTGGCCAACCCACTGAAGCGTTCCGCAAACGGATGCCCTGAACTTCGGCGCACCCGGAGCGGAGACCGGACGGCGAAGACCTCACCGGAGGAGTCCATCGATATCGAATTCGTCCCAGCCGCGAAGCTTCGCGGCGGGATCGTCAGAGTTTCCTTTGGACGCCCTAGACGCCTTGGCCGCCTTCTTCAGTGACCGGGTCAGCTTCGCCTTGTAGGCAGCCTGTCGCCGGTTCTCCGCAGCGGCGGTCGCGTCTTTTTCGCGCCATTCATCGACGACGGCGCGGTCCAGCAGGTCCTCCACGACACGCGGATCGAAGACGTGGAAAGTAATCTGCCTGGCGCGGCCACTCAGCCTCACCGTGCGCGTTCCTGCGCTCGGAAGACGGCCGTCCTTCAGCCAGCGATGCCTCTCACTCGCGGAAATAGCCAGGATGTCCTGGATTTCGCGCGGAATGACCGGCAGGCTTTCGATGCCCTCCAGCGCCTTGGTTATGGTCGCTGCTGTCGAAGAGAACTCCTCTTCGCAGTCTTCTGCCATTCCCAAAATCAGTGCCATTCCATTCACATCGAGCGATTTCCGCACTGCTAAAGGCAGGCCCGCTCGAATTTCCAGAAGGATGCCCTTGGCGCGAACGGCCGATCCGAACGTGGCTGCCGGCGGGAGCCTCCACATTTCGGTAAGTGCGGGTGTGTCATTGATTTTCTGTTTCGGCATCTCGTCTAGATGGGTTTCGCGTTGTTCAGCGTCAACAACGAGGGAAGGTCATCGTTCCCCTATCCCCGTCGAACTCCGAGCAATAAAAAAGGCCGGGGCGAAATCGCACCGACCTTCTCAACATCGCTCTTCACACCAGTGCCAGTACATCCGTGGTCAAAAGCAGATTAGCGACTTCGGCTATCGCGAACGCTCCTGTGGAGCACTCACCAGCGATGCCGATGGGCACCATATGGCCCTTGATCGTGTTCGATTCAAGTCCACGGCGTGAAGTTATTGCGGGTTAGGCGGCCCCCTGCTGCCGGTTTGCAGGAGAGACATTCGCGATATCGCGATTGCGGTGTACCGGGTTTTGAGGATCCGTGCGAATTCGCCCATGCTCACCTTGCCCCACGCAGGAGCAGACGGATCAGCAGGTCCTTTTAAGCTTCGCTCATCGTCAGGTCGTTCATGGCGATTTCTTTCATCAAGATCGACGTCCCAACATGCAGGCTGCGACATCGCCGGACGGGGCGCATCGGATTTGGTGAAGCGCCCGACCCGTCGAGGCTTAGGACAGCTTCCTGATGGTGCTGTAAATGATGTTGCGGTTGGCACCGAACCAGACCGTCTTCTCAACGGTGTTTTCCGGCGCACTGCCATCGGCAATACGCCACATGTCGGCCTCGGACCGCTGGAGGAGTTCCCAGTTCATATAGGATTCCATGTATCCGTCATCGGCCATCTCATCGGAGAAGTTGGCAAATAGGAAGACGCCACCCGGTTTCAGCATTTCCATGCAAATCTGCGTCAGTCGGATTGCTACTTTATCGGTGAGGTAATCATACAATCCTGCTGCGTAGATTAGATCGAAGGTGCCAATCTGATGCTTTCGCGCGAGCAAGGCGCGTACGGATCCATTGATAGGCTCGACGGAAGTCCCATGGAATTGACGCGAGATCGAGCGGATACTTTCAGGGTCCTGATCAAGAGCAACCCAGCGTTTAAGGCGGCCTTCTGCAAGTGCTTTTGATGCCTCCGCTTCGCGAAGGTGACCGGCGGCGACGGCCAGGACTTCGGTATCCGAACCCGTTCGCGCAGCGGTCTCGTCAACATAGCGGGTCAGGATGTCGCGACGTTCCCTCACGGCTACCGGGCCGGGAGCGTTTATAGTGTATTCGAAGATATCCAGACCAAGAGGGGTGGACCTGGCCACTTCTTCGGCCACCGCCGGATGCCCATAAATAAAGTCTATAAGACTGGCATCACCGGAATAGCCGCGAGGTTTTTCAAAAGACCAGCGAGTGAACGGGCACTGCTGCAAAATCTCTGCCGAGGGATGGGCCTGAATAATCGGGATGAGCCTCTGCCACACTGCAGCGCCGAATTTTTGACGGACGTCATGGAGCTGACCAATCAACCACCTGACTGCATCAAACAGGTTTTTGCCCGCGGCGAGCCGCTGCATTGCAATGCTGACGACAATCGCAAACTCAGCCTCCGCAGTTCTCAGGAGGTCTGGTTCATTATCCTGGTTAGGTGAAGGGAAGTTATTGCTGACGGACTGCGGTGTGATCAAGCTTTGGCCATCAAGGGAGAAAAGGGGCTGAGCCACGGAACCTCACTGGTGAATAAAGATTTAAAACATCGTGTAAAATCCTCAACAGTCTCACGAAGGTCAAGCGTTAAGGTTGGCGCCAGCGTGCAAATGCACGTCTTAGCTTTAGAAAATATTAGTGAACCCGAGAGATACTCCGCCGGCTTGGGGATCGTTCGAGCGTTATCGGTTGATGTGGAGTCTGCGTAGGGCTATCCAGCGTCAGCTAGCAGTCTGCGGAGGGCACCTGCTGCAAGAAGTTTGGTGGCAGGGGCATGATGCACGTGTTAGCCGAGACCGCAGCCGCTACCGTGCAGCCGACGCTGTCGCCAGAACAGCTGCGTTGCCTTTATAAGCAGAAGAGCGAGAGCGTCCGAAAGAGCGCTACCCGCAACGGCCTCTGGATAGCGGTCGCTGTTTACCTTGCGTATTCTTTCACGGACTATCTTTTTATTGGCGATGTAGTCCAGTACACGATCGCTGGTCGGTTGGCGGTTAGCGTGAGTGCGCTATGCATGCTGGAATTCTTGCTCTACCGCAAAGCAAGAGCCGATACAGTCGACATAGCCGCGGCGGTGTCCGTGCTAGCAGCTTATTTTGTCTGGCTTCTCACCGCACAGATGACCACGGTCAGGGACGCGTTCTCATATTATATGGTTTTTGGCGCGATCTTCATGATGAGCGTCAACTTGTTCTTCAGTTTCCGGTTTCCGGTTGCTCTTGCGGCCTCCGCAACAAACGTGCTCATCTTCATCGGCGCCCTCTATCTGTTCGCGCCGATGTTGCTTCTCCACAAGCTGATCCTCGCTGCGTTCTGCATTTCTTGCTTTATTTTTACGTCTTACGTGAATCTTCAGCTCAACAGAGAGCGCTACAAAGTCTTCCTAAATGCTCTCGAAGCTAGTTTGCAGCAAGCTGCTGCCGACGAAAGGGGCAAGGCTCTCTTGCACCTCTCAAACACGGACTCGTTGACCGGCCTGGAAAATCGACGGGCAATCGATCAACGTCTGCGTGATCATTGGCAACGCTGGCAGGGCAACAGGGTGCCCTTTGCCGTCCTGCTTATCGATGTAGATTATTTCAAACGCTATAACGACTGCTACGGCCATCAAGAAGGTGACCGGTGCCTTATCGCGGTATCCGAGCTTCTCCAAAGCGTAGCCTCGTCCTGGGACTCGATCATCGGGCGATACGGGGGTGAGGAATTCATCGTCATCACACCAATGTCGTATTCGGAAAGAGCRACCGAACTCGCAGAAGCAATGTGCGCTGCCGTGCGGGCGTTGTCTTGGCCACACGAGCACAGGCGAGACGGAACCACTATTATCACCGTGAGTGTCGGCGTATCTCATACGAGGGGCCAGACCAAGCAGGTCGACAAGGTCATTCATGAAGCTGATCGGGCGCTTTACGCCGCCAAGGCAACGGGTCGCAACACCCTCGTCGTCTTCGATCCTGAAGACCCGCAGAGTAGCGATGACAGTGAGGATATTGCCGCGACCCTGAAGATCGCGCTTGAACACGGCCTTGTCTCCCTCGTCTATCAACCGATCCGCAACGTTCAGACCGGCAAGACGGACGCTGTTGAAGCTTTGATGCGTTTGAACATGTTGGACGGAACGCCCGTATCGCCTGTTAAATTTATCCCGGTTGCGGAAAGGACAGGTTCGATCATTGAACTCGGCCGGTGGGCAATTCGCACTGTTTGCCGAGACCTGTTGGCAACCGACCTCATACAGGTTGCTAGTGTCAACG
>NZ_JBFUBG010000098.1:0-23673 GCF_056405875.1 Rhizobium sp. P1_E6
TTCGAGCTGACATAGGTGTGGCTCGCCGGATCGTCGCCGACGATGATGACTGCAAGCCCGGCCTTGATGCCTTTCGCGGCTTCAAGTGCGGTATTTGCCGATTTCACGGTTTCGATTACGGAAGCGGCAACCTGCTTGCCATCGATTACAGTCGTCACGCGTCTTCTCCGCCTAGTTTCGCGCCAGTCTATTCGCCCGCGGCGGGAATGATTTCCCGATAACGCCCTATCCCGTTTAAAAGCGGCAAATGCAAGAGCAATCCTACGGACAGGCTCTCGCTTAAAGCGAGGCCTGGTAGGCGTGAAAACGATCGCGCAGGCTGGCGATCTGCGAACGCAGCACATCGACTTCGTCAGCCGCCTGCGGGACCAGCACCAACGCTGGAACCTGCGCAAGTTCAGGCGCGGGGGCAAAGACTGGAGCCTCGACAGGAACTTGGACCGGCACGTATTCGGGTTGCCGGCGGAAGAGACGCAGCAAGAAAGCCATACCGAGGCCGAGCGCCAGACCGGCAAGGGCCCCGATCAGCGAATGAACGCCGAAGCTATCGTTATCGGACGCCGGCAGCGCAAGGACGGGCTTGCGCACCGTCACCCGGCCATCACCGATGGCACCCGTCGTGGAAACCTCCTCTTCCAGGCGCGAGCGGGCTGCAGACGCCTTTTCGCGCAGTTGGGTCAGCTTGGCGAGATCGACGCCGGTATCGCGGCTCTGGGCAATCAGCGCGTTGCGACGATCGCTGAGTTGCTTGCGCGCATCCACGGCAGTCTTGGCTGCCGCACTTGCGTTCTGGGCGAGGCGCGCCAGTTCCTTGCCGATGCTATCCTTCAGACCATCGATCTCGGACTGCTGCTGCAGCAGACGCGGATGGCGCGGCCCGAGGTCCGCCGAAAGCTGCGCCATCGCGGTCTTGGCGAGCGCGTATTTGTCGCGCAGATCCTGCAGGGCGGGCGAGATCATATCCGGAGCGAGCGAGCCTTCCAATACGTCCGCGAGCTTGGCGGCCTTCAGCCTGTCGGCCAGCTCTTTGGCTGTCAGGATATTGTCGTCGGCATTCTTCAGATCGGCATCGAGCCCGGCGATCTGGCGCTGCAGTTGCGTCGCGACCTTGACGTTGCCCTCGCCGTTCTTCTGGTTGAAGGCCGTGAGCTCTGCCTGAGCCTGATCATTTTCCTTCTTCAAGGCAGTGGCCGCCTCGGCCGCCTTGCCTGCGGCGCTTCCGCCGGTCACTGCATCGGACAGGCGCATGGCGATGCGCGTCGACTTGTCGGCATCCCCTGTCGTTACCATCAGGCGGATCGTGCCAGTTCGGTCGTCGGGAATAACCGCCACGGCAGATTTCAGCGCGGCCTCTGCGCGCGATGCCGGATCGGCGGCTGCACCGCTGCCGGAAAGAAGATCGAAGGCGACGCCAAGCGCATTGGCGCTGCTACCGGCAAATTCCGGATCGCGGTCCAGCTTCAATACCGCAACAGCAGAGGTAATGACCGGTACCGACGAGAGCCTTTTGACCGTATCCCCAACGAGCGCTGCGCGGTTGCCTGCGCCTGCATCCACGGCAAGCGTCGCTTCTGCGGTGTAAAGCGCCGGTGAGGATGGCGTCAGGATGGGAGTGGCAGCGCCGCCAAACGAGAGGGCAGCCACAATGAGAGCGCTTCTTTTCCAGTCCAGGCGCCGCGCTTCGCGCGAAACAGTCGAAATGGGCGCTTTTTCGACAGGAGCAACATGATGAAGCTGGGCGAGCTGCGTCGTCGGCTCCGGCGCAGGGCGAGAGGGTTCAGAAACGGGAGCCGAGGTTATATCGTTTGCAGCCTGCAGGCGCGAACCGAGGATCGTTTCGATCCGGTCCACCAGCGGTTCAGTCTGCCGCGCTTTCGTGCGCTGTTCGTCGAGCAGCCGGCCTATGGCGCGCAGCAGTTCGGCTTCAGAAGGATGGATCTCCGGCGGAGATGGGCTCCTTTCGGCATGACTTTGCCGCTGGCCGCGCGACGAGGCGGTTGCGCGATCATGGAAACTGTTTTTCGCCCTGGAATCGTGCATTGGCGTCACATCTCATGCGCATGGTGGCCGAGTTCGCTCAACCGCGCTGACGCGGATGATTAAGCTACTCTAAATATACATGGCAAAGAAATGGTTAACCGGAGCCTGCAGAAATCTGTAATCAGCCGACTTTCTTTATCTGCTCGATTCTCTTCTGTTCGCCTGCGGTGTGCGCCGCGGCCACCCGTTCATCCGGCTGACTGAGAATACGCGCACGGCGGYTGAAGCGGTACTGGAAGACCCGGAAGAGGAAGACCGGAATACCGAGAATATAGCGGCGCCAGAGGCGTCCCGGCTCCTGAACCAGGCGGTAGGCCCATTCCAGACGCATCATGCGTACCGTCTTCGGTGCACGTGGCACAGTGCCCGAGACGAAATCGAAAAGCGCACCAACCGTCAGAACGAGACGTGCGTGATCGGCGCGGATATTCTGGTGAACCCATTTTTCCTGCAGCGGCGTGCCCATGCCGACGATGAGGATATCGAGTTTCTGGCGCTCCACCTCGGCGATAACGGGTTCGGGATCGGTCTGGTCGAAAAAGCCGTCGGAGATGACGAAGAACTCGTGCCAAGGTGCGTGCTTGGAAAAGTTCTCAGCCGCCTTCTCGACGACCGCACGCGCGCCACCGATAAGGCCGATACGGCGCGGCGTTTCCATGAAGGTCAGGAAGGCCGGCACGAAATCGGTGCCGTTCAGATTCGCGGGGAACGGCGAACCATGCGTGACCTGGGAGGCGATATTCAGGCCGATGCCGTCGGGCAGCACAAGGTTGTGCGACATGATCTGATAGTAATCATCGTCACGCAGGGCCGTCAGCATGTTGTGGGCGTTGACGAAGCAAACCACGGTCTGCCCGACGGGGATGGAAGCCAGTTCGTTGATGAAAACCAGYGCGTCGTCCCAGCCGAGATCGCAGACCGGCAGATCGAAAATCGTCCGCCGCGATGCAAGCACCGCGAAGTTTGCAATCAGATTCATTCCAACCTCCTGCCGAGGGTGCGTCATACGCCCGACATCCCGGAAAATAAGCCCACGTTTCCGCAGCGGAGGTCTTGTGACCAGCAGCGTCCTGCCTGAGGCGACCTCCCCCAACCCGTGGCGGCATCCTCCCAAGCTTGTGCCGTGTTTGTATCAGGTCGGTTTCAAACAACCCTTAGGAAAGAGCATTGGATTTTCATTCGCGTATAAGTAGTTTATTAACCAAGGCGAGAACGCAAAAACGGCGCCTTTCAGCGCCGTTTTCAGCTAACCGGTAGATGAAGATCAGTGACCGGAGGACGGAGCCGGCGTTTCGGTCGCAGGCGCAGTCTCGACGATCTTGACCGGTGCGCCGACCTTCTGCGGCTTGTTGCCGGAATTTTCCTTCACGTCTTCCTTCGGGAGATAGTCGAGCTGTTCGAGCATGACTTCGGCCACATATTCGCCACCGAGACGCTCGTTCATGCCCTTCTTGATCTCCTCGCGAAAAGCCCCTGGATCGAAGGTCTTGATGTTGGAGACATCGACCATCTTGTTGCCGACGAGCAGGCTGAACAGTTCGTCGGTCGTCATCTCCGTGATTGGCAGGTTAAGGCCCGCGATCATGTCCTTGTGCATCATGAACGAGATGCGGCCGAGGAAATAACCGTTGACCGCACCGTTGCCGATGACAGGCACGGTGATCGTCTCGCCCTTCACCAGCTCGAGCGCGCTTTGCTTGGTAGCCGATTCAACCGGCGCCGGCGCAGTCGCCGTGGTCACCGAGAAATAGACCGATGCCAACGTGACGGTGCAGACCCAGACACCGGTAAGGACGAGCTTGATCATCAGGCGTCCCGCGCGACAAACTGTTCCTGGGAATAGGTGCCGTCAGCGTCGGCATCCTGTACGGCATTCTTCAAAAGATCGGCAACCGCGCGAACCGCTTCGAGATGCGCTTCGACGCGACGGGCGTTCAGCGTAAGCTTCTTCTTGAGGCCGTGAAGCTGATCCAGATGCGAAGCGGCAAGTTCGGCCGGATCGGTATCGCGGAAGAGCATCGAGAGCTCGTACAGGCACCGGCTCTTATGCGCATTGGAGACCTTGAGATCGAACTGCGGATCGCTGCCGATCCGGGTGTTCTCATTGTCGATTATCATTTCGAGGCGCCCGAGAACGGATTTGATCCTGTATTCGTTCGAAACTATTTCCATTTTATCCTCGATTATGCGTCGCTTGTTGCGGACTTATTGTCGGCAGTCGGAGTACCGAAGGTCTTGCGCTGAAATTCGTCGATCATGCTCATCGCAGTCTTGCGGTCGTCTTCATTCGTGGAGGCGTTGACGATCTTGCCCTCCTGGCGATGCAGCTGTTCGGAATACATCTGCTTGGCAATACCGATGCCGTCGCCCTTGGCCATGACGTTGCCGAGTTGCTCGGCCATCATGCCCTTCCAGATGTCGCCCGTGGCGCCCTTGCCGAAGACATTCTCGGCATCGCTCGGCAGCATGGACTTCACGAAGTTCTGCAGAACCATGGCCTCGAACTTCCGGTAGGTTTCCGGCACTTCTTCGGTCTTGGTACGGTTCTGAATGTTGTTCAGGCCGCTCCTCTGCTTGACGTGGTCGAGAATGTCGACTGCGGAAGAAAAGCCGTTACCGCTGTCGGCCAGGCTTGTCGCAGCAAAGGCTGCGCGGTTGGCCTTGAGCTTTTCCTGGGCAGCCTGAACCTCCATGGGGTCGGCCGCCTTGACGACGTCCATCACCAGATCGCTGGGGGGTGAAATAGCCACGTTACAATCCTCTAATGTAAGATCGTGGCGATTATTATTTTTGAAGCTTGCTGGAGGCTGGCGTTGCGAATTGCTGATCGATTACGTCGTAGACGGCATTGTCATCTGCCTCGCGACGCTCTGCCTGGAGGGCATCGAGCATGTTTTCTTCAAGCCGGTCGCCCTTGGCTCGCTCGCGCGTCAGGCGCATTTCGTGCACCTGCTGCATACCAGTCAACTGCTGGTCCTTAATGCTCAGCCTGCCGAATCGGTCGGCATAGCTCTGCGAAAAAGCGCGATGGACAGGATCCAGCGACCCGAGCGCGAGAATGGCGACATCCATGGCTACATTGACGTCGGCGCGCTGGCGGCTGGTTTCTGCGAGATCATATTCCGCCATCTTTTCAAGATGCCGCTGCACCGCGACCAGACGCTTGAGCTTGTCGGAACGCTTCTTCTCGATCATCGCCCCTCACCTTCCGACATATATAGCGGCGAAGGATTGGCCGAACTGGCTGATCAGGGCTGCGATCGAGAAATAGAGCAGGAAAAGGCCGCCCATCAGCAGATAGGGCGTGGAGATGAAGTAGACCGGGATCTGCGGCGCGAGCTTGTTGATGAAGCCAATCGAGATGTTGAAGATCAGTCCATAAATCAGATAGGGGCTCGCCAGCCGCAGCATGATGTAGGTGGTCTGCTCCAGCGTATCAGTGAAGGTGATGAGCGTGGAGCGCATCTCCATCAAGCCGCCGAAGGGCATGGTCGTGTAGGAATCGATCAGCGCCCGGAACACGATATGATGAAAGTCCATGATGAAGAGAACCATCAAGCCGGTCATCGTGATGAAGGCGGTCAGGGTGATTTCCGCCGAATCTTCGACGACATCAGTCGTGCTCGGCTGCGTGTAACCAACCATCATGGAGACGATCGAGGCGGCAAATTGCAGGCCGAGCGTATAGAGCCGGGCGAGCATGCCGTACATCACTCCAATCAGCGATTCGCTGAAAATCAGGCCGATATAGGTGCCGGAACTGGTGTGAACGGACGGATAGACGGTGTCCCAAAGCACCGGCAGCACCGCAAGCGAAAGTCCGCCTGCGATGAAGACGCGCAACTGCTCCGGCACACGGGCGGAAGAAAAACCCGGAAGGGTCAGCACGCAGCCACCGATCCGGCAAAAAACCAGAAACAGCGCCAGAACTGTCCCTTGCGGGTCTGAAATCATGAAATCGAGCCCAAAATCTTGATTTCGATGCCCTTTGCCAGTTCCACATGCGAGAGGACGGGAAGCGTTGCGAAGAGTCGCTCGATGATCATGCGAACATAGGAGCGCGTTTCGGGTGACGTGACAAGGGCGAAAGGCAGGCCTCTATCCATGAATTCACGGATAACCTTCGTCGCCTGCTCGCTGAACTCTTCCAGCGTGCGGGGATCGATGTCGAATTCAACGACTTCGCCCTTTGCGTCCCGCTTGAGAGCCTGGTGGAAGGCGAGATCCCATTTGCTGCCGAGCCGCAGGACGCGCAGCACGCCGTTGTCCGCCAGGTCTCCGCAGAGCTGCTGGGCCATGCGGATGCGGACGTGCTCGACGATCTGTTCCGTCTTGCGGACATGCGGGGCAAGTTCGGCAACCGCTTCCAGAATGAGGTGCAGGTTGCGGATCGAGACGCGCTCGGCAAGAAGCAGTTTCAGCACCGCCTGCAGGCCCGAATAGGACATGTGGGACGAGCAGATCTCATCGGCCAGCTTCTTATATTCAGGGTCGAGACGATCGATCAGGATCTTCACGTCCTTGTAGGACAGAAGCTGCGGCAGGTTGTTGCGGATAACCTCGCTCATATGCGTCAGTACGACAGAGACGTTGTCGATCGGCTGGAAGCCTTCCCGCTTCAGATCCTCGGCGAAGTTTTCGAGAATTGAAACCGCCGGCATGCCGAAAGCTGGTTCGCGGATTTCGTCACCCGGAATACTCGGCTTGCGGCCGGCCCCGGTGACGACGAGGACTTCGCCGACACGCAGCAGGTTCGAGGCGACGGTCGTGCCGTGAATACGGATCTGGTACGACTTTTCGGGGATGCCGATATCATCCGTAACCTTGATTTCCGGCACGACGAAGCCGTACTGGGTCGCAAACTTCTTGCGCATCTTGCCGACGCGGAAGGCGAGTTCCTGATGGGCGCCAAGCAGGCGGGTCGAGACCATCTTGCCGAGAGCAAGCTCGATTTCAGAAGTGCGGAGAACCGACTTGACCGAGTCCTTTTCGAGCTCCTTGCTCTGGACAACCTTCTTTTCCTCGGCATCACGGCGGATCTTGTTTTCCGCTTCGACCTGACGCGGAATGAACCAGGCGCCGAAGGCGAGAAGACTGCCGAGGATCACGAAGGGGACAAACGGCAGGCCCGGCATCAGGGCCAGGACGAACATCAGCACGGCCGAGACGGAGAGCGCACGGGGATAGCCGCTCAGCTGATTGACGACCGCCTGGTCGGTGGAGCCGGTGGTGCCGCCGCGCGAGACGAGCAGGCCGGCGGCAAGCGAGACGATGAGGGCCGGCATCTGCGAGACGAGGCCGTCACCGACCGACAGCTTGACGAAGACATCGGCCGCTTCGCCGATCGGCATGCCGTGGCGGAAATAACCGATGATGATGCCGCCGAAGACGTTGATAGCGGTAATGAGAAGACCCGCAACCGCGTCACCGCGAACGAACTTCGACGCACCGTCCATGGCACCGAAGAAGGAGCTTTCTTCTTCCAGTTCCTTGCGGCGGCGCTGAGCTTCCTTCTCGTCGATGATACCGGCAGAGAGGTCGGCATCGATCGACATCTGTTTGCCGGGGATGGCATCAAGGGTGAAACGTGCGCCGACTTCCGCGATACGCGTCGCACCCTTGGTGATGACGATGAAGTTGATGGTGATGAGGATCAGGAAGACGATCAGACCGATGACGAAGTCGCCGGACATGACCAGGCTTGCGAAGCCGGCGATGACGCCGCCTGCCGCGTCGTGCCCTTCGTTGCCGTGCGAAAGGATGACTCGCGTGGTCGCGATGTTCAGCGCCAATCGCGTCATCGTCGCGATCAGAAGGATGGTTGGGAAGGACGAGAAATCGAGAGGCTTCTGGATCCACAGTGCGACCATGAGGATCAGCACCGAGAAGGCGATCGAGAATGCCAGCCCCATGTCGATCAGGAACGGCGGGATCGGCAGGAAGAGGATGCAGATGATACCGATGATGCCCAAGGCAAAACCGATATCACGGATGTTGGGAGCGACTTTCGGAAGGGGTAGTGCAGGTGGTTGCGCCATGGCGATTCCGTCTCTTCATGAGAGGAGGCGGACATCAGAGTCCGCCCAATTCGGATCGACAGTTAAATGGCGAAGCTTGCGCGAAGTTGGCTCAGAAGCCGGACTGGATGCGCGAGAAGACCAGATTGGTGAAGATGGAAACCTGCGAGCCCACGAAGGGTGCGGTAATGCCGACGGTGACCAGAACGGCAACGATCTTCGGGACGAAGGTGAGTGTCGCTTCCTGCACCTGTGTAAGCGCCTGAATGAGCGCGATCACTAGACCGACAATCATCGCTGCAGCAACCGCAGGACCCGCGCCAATGAGAACGGTCCAGATCGCAGCCTGGAACAGATCGAGTGCATCAGCTTCATTCATCGCCAGGCAACCTCATATCGCCTTGAAAGCAGTCAGTCCGGCCTTAGCCGGACTAGGATTCGTCGGTATCGTCGCTCGGTGCGTTGGTCGGCGCCGTATCCGAGATGCTGATTCCCGCCTGGACGAGAACCTTATCCCCATTCTTGAGCGTTGCAACAAGGCCGTCCGAATAAACCTTGACGGATTCGACCTGACCTGTGGTCTTGCCGTCAGCGCTTGTCATATATTTGCCGACATAGCTGCTCGCCTGGGTAAGGCTGGAACTGGTCAGCAGTGTGTCCAGCTTCGAGTTCGTCTGGATCGTCTGCTCGACCTGCGAGAAGCTCGCGAGCTGTGACATCTGCTCGCTGGCATCCATCGGATCGGTCGGATCCTGGTTCTTCATCTGCGCGACAAGCAACTGAAGGAAGTTGTCGTAGTTCAGCGTGGCCTTTTTCTGCGCGGCATTGGACGAGCCATACGTGCTGCTGCCACCGCCTACGCCCTGGGTTCCATCTACCGCCATGGTGCGATCTCCCTGCGAATCTGCTCGACCATTGTCGGGGGCAGCTCGTGATTGTTGAGAATGCCGTCTTCGATCGCGTAGAGACCGCGGATCGCCTTCAGCGCGTCGAAGGCGCGGCCCGTCGAAACGAGTGCATCGATACGCTTCAGCTCGGCGAGGATCTCCTCGTTCTTGAAGCATGTGAGCAGCATCGTGATCGACTTGCGGAACATCGCCGTCGAATGTTCCTTGCCCTCGGGATTGATGAGGATCATCTGGGCAATGAAGTAGAGCTGGCGAAGCGGCGTGGTCGCGGCTTCCGGCTGCAGCACGTGGTTTTCGAGAAGGAACGTCACATCATTCAGGAATTCCAGTGCGACCTTGCGGTCGACACGCAGGACGGCGCCGTTGATGAAGATTCTTTCTCCGGCTTTCAGAGAAATGCGAAGTGTACTTTTCATTTAAGTCCATCCCTGATGATGGTGGTAACGTCGATGATGCCCTGGTAGTTATTCGACTGACGTTTTCTAATTCTGTCGCATTCCTTCAATATCCAGATCGCAATCGAGATGAGGTTCGCCCTGAGCTCGATTTCCAACTGGTTATCGGGATGTTTCAAATCCTCGATAAAGCTGATCCACACCCTTCGCGTATAGAAGAGAGCTTCAATAGACTCCCGGCTGTACTTCTCTTTGTCGCGCGCCGCCGAAAGCAGTTCTATCGAACGTTCGAGAACCTGCCATTCTCGCTCCTTCGCGTCGGCAACCGAGTCTTGCATGACCTCGGCATAAGAGAACTGATACATTCATGCATCCTTCTTTATATTGCGCGCCTTTGCTCATCAAAGGTAGTTTACAAGACTCAACTGCTGGATCTTCGATACGATCGTGTAGGCGGTTTCGAGCTGGGTTTCCAAAGTCTTGACAAGGGTCGAGGCCTCATAGGGATCAACGCCCTGAATATCGACGAGCTTGGTCTGCATGATGTTCGACTGGGCATCGAGCGCGTCATTCGCCTTCTCGACACGCTCCTGTGACAGACCGAGCTGGCTCGCCTGGGTAACGATACCGGTAGTGGCTCTGGTCGTATAGGTGATCGCCTTTGAAGAGACTGCGCTCATTGCGTCCGTGCTAAGGCTCTGCCCCATCAGGGCAGAGGTCACCACCGTCGCCAGAGCGAAGTAACGCATGCCTTCGGAATTGGCATTGGTCGAGGACTGAACAACTTCCGAATTGCTGATACGGCTCGTCATGTTCTGGCTGGACGCCTTCGACCAGCCGGTGGTCGGATCCGTCCAGGCCGCTTCGCTGAACATCGGCTCGACCTTGGTCTCGATGAAGGTCTTCATCTCGTCGCCGGTGAGCTGGTTGACCGCCTTCGGTGTCGGCAGACCTGCCGCATAGGTATTCAGAGCTGCAACGATCGCCGCCGAAGTCGCAGTGGTTTTATCCGTTAGCGGCTGGATGTCGGTGTTGATGCCGGCAAAAAGATATTCGCCGTTCACCATCGAGTTCGACGTGTCCATCATCGTGGAAAGCGCGCTCGTGGCCGACTGGATTGCGACCGTGATGCTGCCCGGATCGTGGCTGCTCTGAAGCGCGGTCAGCTTGGACAGGAAGCTGTCGCCGGCCTTCTTCATTTTATCGAGCCCGGTTTGAGCCGATTCCATGCGGGCGTCGACGAGAGCGTTGCTCAGCTTGATCGATTTGATGCGGTCGACTTCGCGGGTAAAGTCGATGCTCTTGGCTGCGTAACCCCCAAGCGACACACCGATATCGGCGTAGGTGCCGGTGGTCGCTTCCATCGTCGCCTTCGTCATCTGGTTCTGCGCCTGACGGATCGTCAATCGCATGGCGTTTTGGATGGCCGAACTTGAAATAAATGAGCTTTTCATGGCTTAACTCGCAATATCCAGCAATGCTTTCAACATTTCATCAACGGCGTTCAAAATCTTGGTCGCCGCCTTGTAGGACTGTTCGATGTCGAGAAGGAGCGTCAGTTCCTCATCGAGATTGACGCCCGTTTCATTGGAATAAGCTTCATCGGTTCGTGCGGCGGCAGCCTGGGTGTTTTCCGCAGCCGTGGTCGCATCGCTGCGGTTCTGCTCGAGCCAGCCAATCGAATTGGTGGCGTAGCTCATGATGCTGACATTGGTGTCCAGGCCCGAATCGGTGTCGAACGGAATGCCACTGTCCATCGCCGTATAGAGGCGGTCGAGTTCTGCGGAGTAGCCACTCGAACCCGTCGTGTTCTTCGGCGGCCCACCGTTGATGTTGCCATCGCGCAGGCGCATGGGATCGCCGGCCGGAGTGCCGCTCGTTATGACACCCTTATTGATAGCAATCGTTCCAGCGATGCCATCGATGATGCCGCCACCTGGCGGAACTGGCGGAACTCCGCCAGCCGTGCCCGTTTGCGGGTCTGACCAGACGAAAAGACCGGGTGCGCCAGCTTCCTGATAGAGATTGACAAGACCACGGGCGACCTCGTCGAGCTGGCTCTGGAACTTCGGCGCGATATCGTCGCGGACTTGCAGGAGCGAAGCGAGGCTGCCCTGGGCATTGGTCGATGCGCCCGTCCCCATATTGACGGCAACGCCGTCGATATAGACCTTGTTGCCTTTCGTGCTCGCCGCATAGGACTGCGTCGGCTCGAAGCTGACCGAGCGCGGGATCGTCTCGAACAGGGTGGTGCCATCGGCCGTATAGAGCACCATATCATTGTTGGGGCGCTGAACCGTCTGTACGCCAACGATCTGATTGATCTGCTTGAGAACCTTTTCACGCTCGTCGAGTGCGCTCGAAGGATCCTCATTACCCGCCGTCGCCTTCTTGACGGCGTTGTTTGCCGTTTCGAACTGCTTCAGGAGGCTGTTCAGCGAGTCGACCTGGTTCTTGACCTGCTTGTCGGCATCGGAACGCTGCTGCTGGACGGCCTTGGAGGCATTGTTCAGCGAGGTGACGACATCCTGTGCCGCAGTGATCGCGCCTTGTGCGGCGATCAGGTCGCCAGGGGTGGCGCGGAACGTGCCGAGCTTGTCGCGGAAGGCGCGCAGCGCCACTTCCGGAGACGTCTCGTTGTTGTTGCCACCCATGATCGACTTCAGATCTTCAAGGCCGCTCAGCAGGGTCTGCTGGGAGCTATCCTGTGAGGAGGCCTTGAGATATTGTTTCAGCAGTGCATCTTCCTGTGCGCGGCTGATCTTGACCACCTGGGCGCCGTTCAGCGAGGTGGAGAGCATCGCCTGCCGGCGCACATAGTCCTTGTTGCCGGCGTTCGAGATATTGTTCGATACGATGCTGCTCTGTGCGCCCGTATTGTTGAATATGCTCTGCGCGGTGTTAAGTGCTGAAGTGAGCGACATGGCTTACCCGTTACCCTTATTAACGCTTGAGGTTGACGAGAACGTCCATGAGATCGGAACCCGTCTGGAACACCTTGGAGTTGGCGGTGTAGCTGCGCTGGGATTCGATCATTTCCGTCAGCTCGCCGGCGAGGTCGACGTTCGAGCCTTCGAGGGCGCCCGACTGGATCTTGCCCAAGCCGCTGGTCTGCGGGAAGCCGGTAACAGTCACGCCCGACTTGCCGTTGGCCGAGTAGACGTTGCCGGACATCAGCGTCAGCAGGTCCGGGCTCGGCACATTGGCGAGCGGGATCTGGAAGACGGGCTTGGTGCTGCCGTCATCGTACTTCGAGTAGACGATACCGTCGGAGTCGATGGTGATATCGACCGGCGAATTCGCGCCCTGACCGTCGACGTTGCCAGTGCCCGAGAAGTTGTCGCCAACCTGGGAGAGGTCGAGCGTCATCTTGATGGTGAGGCCCGTCTTGGGGTCGACGATGTTTGTCGTCGACGGAGCCACCGGCACCGTCATCTCGCCCTTGTCGTTGAACTGGATAGTGGTGGTGTTCACCGGACCCGACGTATAGGGGAAGGAACTCGTGCCGGTCGCTGCCTTGTCAGCATTGCGGTAGACCGCCATTTCCCACTGGGTCGTACCAGCCGCTGCCGGCGGAGATGCCGGGTTTGGAACCTTGGTGTAGTAGATGTCGTACATCACCTTACTGCCGAGCTTGTCGTAGGTGACCATCGAGTACTTCTGCGTGTCCGTGGTCGCCGTAGCGGCGTTTGCGCTCGGCAGATTGGCCGGAACAGTTACAATCTTCGCACCGGGCTTCAGATTGCCGTTCCATGTACCGTTTGCGGTCGGAACGGCTTGCAGCTTCTGGTCGCCGAGTACGTTGATCGGAACGAGGCCATCGAAACCGTTGACGACGACGGCCGGAGCCGAGGCGCCCCATGGATAACCCATGAGCGTGAAGCCGGCCGAGTTGACGAGGTTGCCGCTGTCGTCCTTCGTAAAGTCGCCGGCGCGGGTCAGGACAGGAACGCCGTCAGCGCCCTGGACGATGAAGAAGCCGTCGCCGGAAATTGCGAGGTCGTAACCGGAGGTCGTGTAGGAAATATCGCCCTGGTCGGAGACAGCCTGACGAACCGTCGTCGTCACGCCGCCCGAGTTGTAGTTGCCGGAGCCCGATGGCAGGACCAGCGACGAGAACGCGGTCGAAACAGCCTTGTAACCGCTGGTGTTCACGTTGGCGATATTATCGGAGACGGTGCTGAGGCGGTTTGCCTGCGCGTTCATCCCCGAGACTGCCGTCTTCATGCTGCCGAAAATGCTCATCTGAAAACCTCGTTTTACCTGTTAAATACAACAGTATTTGGCGGGCCTTGCGTGAAGCTGTCTGTTGCGCCGGGTCGCCGATGGAAATATTCCGGCTTTCCCGCGCGGCATGGCCCGCGCCGAAAAATCAATTCCAATCAATGCAATAGCCAAGGAAACGCTTGGAATCGACCGGGTCGACACCGAGCTTCTTGCGCAGCTTCTTGCGCAGCTTGGAGATGTGGCTTTCAACGACGTTTTCTTCGACTTCCTCGTCGAAAATGCCGTAGATCGCATTGAAGATCTGCGTCTTGGTGACACGACGACCGCGATTGGCGATCAAGTATTCCAGGATGCGACGCTCGCGACGCGGCAAAGCAAAGACCTCGCCGTGGATTTCCGGATCGCGACCGTCCGAGAAGACGCGGATCCCGCCGATGTCGGTGTAGTTTGTGATCGCCTTCAGGCGGCGACGGATTGCAGCAGCACGCGCGAGAATCTCGCGAGGATGCACCGGCTTGCGTACAACGTCGTCGACGCCGCAGTCGAAAAGCGCAAGTGTGTTTTCGAGCGACGGCTGGTCGCTGACGGCAATCACAGGCGCCATCGAGCGATCGCGTATGGCACGCGGCAACTCCATGGTGCGCTGCCCCTGACCAATCAGGAATGCCTCGACCGCGGCGATGTCCGAATCAGCCGCCGTCTGCACCCATTCGCCGAATTCACTGGGATCAAAGCCGGTTGAGGGAATGCCCTCACGGCCAAAAAGAGAAGTGTAACCATCCTTCACGAGCTCACGCTCATCAACCACTACGATCATTCGTCCGCCTCCGAATCAGTGTGGCACATCGATGATCTATGGATACGAATCGCGCGAATCAGCGGCTACTCGTGAAAGTTAATGGCGGAAATTAATAATTGATTAAGAATTGGGTGCCGATTTGATCTACATATAGTATGCCGAGCCTGTTATGCACACAAAAATTTCGTGGAAAAGTTAACGCCCGGTTAATTGCGGCTTGCAAGCGGGATTCCTGCCGGATTCCTGCCACACTCTGACACAGTTTGGTCATAATTCGGTAATTCAATTATTAATTGAATTAATTTGCGCAGAAATTGCTCGCATTGGGAGTCCACTTGCCGTAGCCGGTGGCAACGAGATTTGCGATGACGCGGCAGACATACTGCTTCTGAGCGGGGTTGTTGTTCGGCCCCGCGTGGTATCTGGCTACCGCCATGGTCCACGTCTCGTGACGGTCGTGAAGGTTGCGCAGGAACTTCGCAGCATATTCCACGTTGCGATGGGGATCGAACATTTCCTCTACGGAGCTGAAGTTCTCGCCGTGGAAATAGTGATTGATCTGCATACATCCGATATCGATGAGCTTCGCGCCGCCTCTGCTGGAGGTGTCGAATTGCCGCAATGCGGCCTGCTCGGAGGATGGAAACAGGGCCTTCCCTTC
Source organism: Rhizobium sp. P1_E6 (assembly GCF_056405875.1). Classification (NCBI taxonomy): domain Bacteria; kingdom Pseudomonadati; phylum Pseudomonadota; class Alphaproteobacteria; order Hyphomicrobiales; family Rhizobiaceae; genus Rhizobium; species Rhizobium sp. P1_E6. The sequence continues at coordinate 15,048 of NZ_JBFUBG010000098.1, forward strand.
GACGTTCATCGCATATGGATAGAGCGATCCCTTGCGGCCGGTTTCCGTCAGCCCGACTGAATAGAGAATTCCTTCCGGAATGCCGTATTTGGCCGCTGCTGACTGGATTTCACGCTCACAGGCGCCGGTAGAGGCCGATGCGCTAGAGGTAAACGCTACCAGAGCGGCTGCCGCCAGCRTCGACAGCAGAAGCGTTCTCAACACCGTTGCCGCCCGCACCATTGAAGCCTCCATCCGTCTGCTGCGCTGTCTGGTTCTGGCGCTCGCGCGCCTCGCCGCCCTGGCCTTGTCCCTGCTGGGCAAGCGATTGCTGCTGGGAAGCCTGTCCCTGGCCGTTTGCCTGGCTACCGGTATCGGCTCGCTCCACAGGCGCCATGCTGATGGTCACGTTATCGACCGCATAGCCCTGGCTGCGCAACGCCTCGAGAATCTTGCCGTGATCTTCCTTGAGCTGGCGATAGGCCGCACCGGTCTCGACCTTGAGGTCGACGCTCAGCGCATCACCTGACAGGCGCATCGTGGCCGTGACGGGGCCAAGATCGATCGGGCTCATCTGGATCTTGAGGGTGTTCACCACCTTGCCGGTGCTCGTCCATTCGGCGGCGTTCGACAAAGCGGAACTCGGCTGCATGGCACGCGCCCATTCGCTGTCGCCCGAAAGTGCCGCTGTCACGTTTGCGGAATTCGGATTCTGCACGAGGCCGAGATAGCGGCGGGAGTCCAGGACGGAAACATTTTCAACGTTCGACTTTGCCGACTTCTCCGAGCCAGGCTGTTCAGTGCCGATATGCATGTCCATCGACTGACCGCGGCCATCGGCCCGGCTGATCCTGAAGGTCTTGCCCTCGACGCCTTCGGCATTCTCCGTTCCCGGCACGCGCGTGTCATCGTGATGCGTGGCAACGGCTGCCAGAGCATCCGACACATGCGCATCGCCCTTGGCGCCATTTACGCCTTCAGTTTTCGCGTCCTTTTTTCCGGCCGTCGCATCATCGGCCTTCGCCGCAGCGTGATGCGCGGATGCCTGGAGCACAGCCGCGGCGTCCCCTGGCTCCTTCTTCAGAAGGCCGAGGACATCGGTGATATCGCCGTCGCCGGCTTCAGCATCGGTGCCCGCGTCGATATCGCCATCAAGCGCGCTGGCCTTGGTGTGCTTGCCTGGCTTGCCCACTGCTTGCGCTGCGGTCTCGGCCGCCAGATCCTTGGCGTCCGGCTTGCCAAGCCCGAAGACAGCCGTGTTCTTGCCCTGGCCTTTTTCGGACTTCGCAGGCATCTTGCCGGCGTCTGCGATCGTCTCGGGCTGCACGTCCGTCTGTCCTTTGAGCGATGCGTCGTTCAAATCGATCAGCGGCTTCGAATTGCGGTTGCGCAGGTTGCGTGCCGCGGTTTCCGCGCTGCCACCCGCGGCATGCTCGTCGGACGTATCGACGGCATCCGTATCCTGATCTGCATTGGCTGCCTTGGAGAGGGCATCTGAAAAGCCGCCCTTCTGATCCGCAGCCTCGCCCTTGCCGGCCCCCCGACCGGTCTTTACGGACGCAGACGCATCCGTGCCGGGCGCTCCGCCCGAGACGCTGATATCCATCATCATCTTACTTGCCTTCCTGGGCCAGGAGACCGTCGATTTCGTCGAGCTTGGATCGATTGGTCGTCACGAACGAGGTGAATGAAGGGTCGACATCCTGGCTTCCCTTGCCAGCAGCCGCGCCTTCGATAACAGGTTCCGGAGCAGCGGCCAGCGCTCCTTCCGGTTGCGCAGCCGTGGCGGCTGCAGCCTGTTCAGAAGTGATTTCTTGATTAGTATTATTAGGGGTGGAGCCTTGTGTCAGGCTTGCCGGATCCGGAGCCCGCAATATCTGCTCGGCGACGGATCTTGCGGCGGCTTGCAGCGCCTGGTCCTGCGGCGAGAGCGACGCGCCGGATATATTGGCGATGTATTTGGCAGCCTGGTCGATATTGTCGGTGGGGACGTTCGCCATGCCGTTGTAAAAATCGGCGAGCGGTCCGAAGGGATTTTCCGTCCCCTCGCCCAACGATTGGACGCGCTGGGCGGCCATGCGCGCGAGATCGGGCTTTCCGGCGATCGCGGCGGCGCGCGCGACGCGCAGATAGACCTCTCGCTGCCGCGGCGCATCCATGAAGGACAGGATATCGACCACCGTCTGCGGATTGACATCATGATCATGGCTGACGATCAGCTTCACGAAGAGATCGGCAAACTGGCTGGCATAGGGCGAATGAAGAAAGCGGCGGACATAGCGCTGCGAATAGGCAAGCCCCTTGTCGACCTGCCCGGTTTCGACGCAAATGGCGACCGAGCGGCGCAACGCCGCCTCCTCCACGATGGTGCCGGGTGCATTGAGCCGCGCCCTGTCATACAGCGTAAGGGCATCCACTGGTTTCGTGGCGATCAGTACATTGCCGCCGATCAGCGCCAGATAGGGGCCGATCTTCTTGCCTTCATATTCCTTGGCCGTTTCTTCCAGCGTCTTGGAGACAAGCAGGCCCTTGCCGCTTAGATATTTCCGCAACACGTCGGTGACGCGATTGTCGAAGTAGCCATTGACGTCATGGGCGACGAGATATTCCAGCGTCTGAGGATTGCCCCCGCTCATCACGTAGATCAGCGCGGCATCGACATTGCGATCGTCATCGTAGACGGACGGATCGACGTTGCGCAGACGCTGATCGATCTTGCCGAGCATGAAGCGCTGCATTTCACCGGCGGAATGATCGCCTGCTACAACCGAGTCCTGAACGAACTGCAGAGAGCGCAGCATCTTGTATGGCGCGAGATCGTCCGCATCCGCGGCATGACCGACGGCAGGCGACATCATCGCCAGGCCGAAGACCGCATATCTGAAATAGCGATGCTGCCTGCGCGTCATGCGACTATCCTTGATTTGCCTGCACGAGTATCTCGATCCGGCGGTTTGACGCGTTGAAGGGGTCCTCGGGCAACTTCAGGCGACGGTCAGCGAAGCCGGAAACCTGGGAAATGCGCTTCTCATCGAGGCCGCCGCGAACGAGCATGTAGTAAGCGCTCTGGGCACGGTCCATCGAGAGACGCCAGTTCTCGTTGAGATCGCCCTTGAATTTCCGGCCGTCCGTATGGCCACGGACGGCGACGGCGCCGCCCCTCTGCTTCAGGATCGCGCCGATCTTCTGCATCGCGAGCACCATCTCCTGGCGCGGCACTGCAGAGCCGATGTTGAACATGGAGTCGTCGTTCTGGTCGGAAATGCTCACCAGCAGGCCACCCTCGGACGCCGTCACCGTCAGGCCCTCGGCGAGCTTGCCGGCGACGCCCGCGATCTGCTGGGCAATCTCTTGCTGCAGTTCCTCGGCCTGCTGCTTCTCTTCGGCTTGCTTGGCCTCTTCCTTTTTGTCGGCGTCCTTGGTCTTGTCCGCCTGCTTGTCTTTGGTCTTATCCGCCTTCTTGTCCGCCTGCTTCTCTGTCGAAGCGGCGACGGCAGCGCTGTTGGGGTCCTTGCTCAGCAGAGTGGAGGGCTGGCTATTTTCGGCCTTGGCGAGTTCATTCGGCTTGGCCTGCGAATCGAGCGGCGAAGGCTGCTGCGGCTTGCCGGCGGTGGTAACTTCGACCTGCTTGGTCCAGAAATCCGGATCGAAGGGGTCGCGGTAGGCTTCGCCGCCATCGGCACCAGTAGCCGGGCCTGAATCCGCCGCACCGCCGTCACCCTTGGCGCTAACATTTGCCTGCTGGCCAACTTCCTGGGCGATCTCGGCGAGAACGGAATAAGGGTTCTCGAAGAAATCGGCTTCCGAATAATTGGTCTTGTCACCCGAGGTCGAGGTCTGGTCCTCACCGTCAGCGGCAGACTTGCCCTGGTTCGGATTCTCTTCCTTATTCTTCGACTTTTCCTGGTTCTGCTCGCCCTCGGCTTGGTCGACGGGCTTCTTCAAGCCTTTTTCGGTCGGCTTTTCGTCGGAAAGCTTGATCGGATTAAAATAGGTCGCGATCGAGGCCTTGGTTTCTTCGTTGGCGGCGTTGACGAGCCACATGACGAGGAAGAAGGCCATCATTGCCGTCATGAAGTCGGCATAGGCAATTTTCCACGCACCGCCATGAGCGCCGTCGTGATCCCCACCGCCATGTTTCTTGACGATGATGATCTCGTTCTTACCGTGGTGATGGTTTTCGCCGTCGCTCATTCGGACACTTTCTTCAAGCTGGCCGCCCAGGCGGAGATGCGGGTAACGAGCACAGTTTCGCCAATCTCGGCAGCAAGGTCGATGTCATCAGCCTCATGATGGCGGACCAATGCCGCATGCTCTGCGAGTTCATCCTTGAGGATATCGAAAAGCTTGGCCGGACCGCGCACGATGATTGGGGCGGCCGCGCCGTCGAGGATCGCCTCGCGCAGCAGGACGGCAAGATTTTCCGTTGCTTTTTTCGAGAGCGCTTCAGTCATGATCGGTGTGATGGCTGAAGCGGTCATTTCGCTGACGAGCGTGGCAATCTCTTCGGCCATGTCACGGATACGGGAAGCAATTACCGCAGCCGCTTCGATCTCGTAGCGAAGTTTCAGCTCCTCGATCTCACGGACATGAGCTTCGGCCGCCGTTTGGGCTTCGCCTTCGTATTTTTCGGTCAGTTCCACGGTCGCAGCCGCAAAGCCTTCGGAATAAGCCTCGCGCCGCTCCGCCTCGACGTCGATTTCGGGTTCCGGCGGCAGTTCCGCAAATGTGGAGGTGGTTTCTGCGGCGAAATCATCAACATCGATGATCGGTGCCGAGGGACCCGGCTCACCGAAATCCTTCAAATACCGGGAAAGCATAATGCTCATAAAAAACCGTCCAGTATTCGGGAGGCACGCGGCATGCCCCCGCTTGAAAAATGACCATCGTCCTTGTCGGCATGCCGTTCCGATTCGGGAGAGGCCCAGAGCCTGTCGCCGGCATGGATTCGGACGTTGCCTTCATGCCGGAAACTAGAAACCCAAACTTGCGCGAGGATGAATGGCGCCGCCCTCGCACCGATCATTATTCGAGCAGGATAAGAATCTTGCTGGCGGATGCGTTCAGAATGGAGATCGCTTCAACGGCCATCTGTTTCTGGGTTTCGATAGCCTTCTGGCGGGTCGAGGCCTCGTCCATATCGGTGTCGACCAAGGCGCCAACGCTCTTATCGACAGCGTCAGACAGGTCTGCGGTATAGTCGATCTGATCGTCGATGCGGGCTTTCATGATACCGATCCCTGCTGCCGAATTGGTAAGCTGCTTGAGCATGGAGTCCGTGGCCGTCAGCATATCCGTGAGCTGCGAGTCGGTGGTCGACTTGCCGATGGAGATTTCCGTGCCGGTCGCGGGCGTCGCGGAGTTAACGTTCAGCAGATAGTAATTGCGGACCGGCGTGCCGTCAGCATTGCCATTGACCGCCTTGGTAAACAGGCCGCCATTGGCATTGTTCCTGTCGATCAGGATGGTCTGGGACGACGGAAAGTCGATGGTCTGCGCCTGATATTCGCCTGTCGGGGCGCGCACGAAGCTGCCGATGATCTTCCACTGCGGGGGTGCCGCAGGCTCGCCGTTCAACAGCCAGTTTTCGCCAGCGAACGACGTTCCCTCGACCATCGTCTGGAGCTGGTTCTTGTATTCGGTGATTTCCGCATTGATCTTGTCCTTGTCGGCGCCGGGCTCACGCGCAGCAACCAGCTTGGCTCTGAGATCGCCGAGGAGATCGATGGCCGAATTCATCGCCGTATAGGTCGCATCAACCTTTGCGGCGCCGAGGCCAAGGGCATCGCCAATGGTGCCTAGATTGGTACTGTCAGCGCGCATGACGCTCGCGATCGACCAATAGGTCGCATCGTCGGCCGCGGTGGCGACCCGCTTCGCCGTAGAAATCTGCTGCTGTACGTCGGTTGATTCTTTAGTGATGCTGCGCAGCACTGCAAGCGCACTCACCGCGGCCGCGTTGGTAATCTTGACGGTCATCGACATGGTCTCGGAAAGGTGATGGGATCAGGCCGGTTTTGCCGGCAGCGACTGAACTGGCTTCATGCCGCCGGCGGGTCCCCCACACCGGTGCGTCGCAAACAAATCAACTCCTGGTAAGGTTAACCCGATATCAACGATTTTCGCAAGAGCGCAAACAGGATTAAAACAGCAACATCGCTGTCCTTGCAAGTAATTGAAATAAAAGAAAAACCGCGCCGTTTCGGCGCGGTTTCCAGGTTGCCGCAAATTGGCGACACAAGGTTTGATCCAGCTTCAACCGCTGGCTTAGCTGCGGAAGAGCGTGAGGACGTTCTGAGCGCTGGAGTTAGCAATCGAGAGCGACTGGATCGCGAGTTGCTGTTGCGTCTGTAGTGCCGTGAGCCTGCTCGATTCCTCTTCCATGTCGGCGTCCACGAGGCGGCCGACACCCGAGTCGATCGAGTCACCGAGGGCGGCGACGAAGGTTTCCTGCAGCTCGATGCGGTTGGAAATGGAGCCGAGCTGAGAAGCTGCCTTCGTCATCGCCTCCAGGCCCGATTCGATTGCTGTCAGTGCCATAGCGATTTCCGTCTGACCAAAGGAGGTGATGTTCATGGTGTAGATCGACCCGATCGTGCCGTTGGCGCTGCCGATAACGCCGGTGCTCGAATCGATGGTTCCGGTCGTGGTCATGCCGAACAGCACGTTACCGTTGGAAGCCGCGTTCAGGACATAATCGGTCGTCTTGACCGAGACATTGCCGTTGCCGTCGCGGACGAAGGTGGAAACGACGCTCTTGGTCGAGTTGCCTGCAACCCAGTTCTCACCGGAGAAGGAAGCCGACTGGGAGATGCTCATGAGCTGAGCCTGGAGCTGGGCGATTTCTTCCTGGACCTTGGTCTTGTCGACACCCTTTTCAGTTGCTGCGACGATCTTGGATTTGATCTCGCTGACGACGTCGATGGCATTGTCCATGGCGGTGTAGGCCGTATCGACCTTGGCAGCGCCGAGGCCGAGGGCGTCGGAAACGGCCGAGAGGGCCTTGTTGTCCGAACGCATGGTCGTCGCGATGGACCAATAGGCTGCGTTATCTGCTGCCTTTTCAACGCGATAGCCGGAAGATACGCGACCTTGAGTATCCTGAAGATTGTTGCTGATACCCCGGAGGGTCTGGAGGGCGGCCATAGCCGCGACGTTCGTCAAAATGCTTGTCATGAAATGATTGCCCCTTGCTGGCAGACATTAAAAAAAGGGACATTCCGGAATAGCGACCGGGAACGACGATCAGCCTTCATGCCTGTTAACCCGTTCTTAAATTTGGTTAACTCGCCGTCTCGTTGAGACGCAGATGACAGCAATATGGTTAATCAATCGTTAACGGAAATTAAAAAAAGCCGCGCTCCATGGAAGCGCGGCTTGATTTCGATAGAACCCGCCGGTTACCCGGCGGGCTATATTTCGCGATCCTATTAGCCGCGGAAGAGCGACAGGATGTTCTGCGAAGAGGAGTTGGCRATCGAGAGMGACTGGATCGCGAGCTGCTGCTGCGTCTGCAGGGCAGAGAGCTTGGAGGACTCTTCTTCCATGTTGGCGTCGACCAGGCGRCCGAYACCGGAGTCGAKCGAGTCRCYSAGMGCGYTGACGAAGTCGTCCTGCATGGTGATGCGGGTSGWGATCGAACCGAGCTTTGCACCGGCAGAGGTCATCGCCTTCAGAGCGTTTTCGACGTTGGTCAGAGCAAGGCCGAGTTCGGCCTGACCGAAGGACGTGATGTCGAGCGAGTAGACCGAGCCGATCGTACCGCTGGTCGTGCCGAGGATGCCCGAGGTGGTTTSGAKCGCACCGGTCGTGGTCATGCCGAACAGAACGTTGCCGTTCGATGCGGTGGACAGGGCRTAGTCGGTCATCTTGACGGAAACGCCGTTCGAACCATCGCGAACGAAGGAGGAAACGACGCTCTTSGTGCYGKTGRCACCGGCAACCCAGTTTTCACCGGAGAAGGAAGCCGACTGAGCRATGCTCACCAGCTGGTCCTGAAGCTGGTCGATTTCTTCCTGGACCTTCTTCTTGTCGACGCCGTTTTCAGTTGCGGCAACGATCTTCGCCTTGATTTCGCCGACGACGTCGATGGCGCTGTCCATGGCGGTGTAGGCAGTGTCAACCTTTGCGGCACCGAGGCCGAGCGCGTCGGAAACGGCCGAGAGGGCCTTGTTGTCCGAACGCATGGTCGTTGCGATCGACCAGTAGGCAGCGTTGTCGGAAGCCTTGCCGATGCGGAAACCGGAGGAAACGTGATCCTGGGTCTTGTTGAGGCCCTGGTTGATGCCACGCAGCGTCTGGAGAGCTGCCATTGCAGCGTTATTGGTGTTGATGCTCGTCATAGTTTGCTTGCCCCTTTTGGCAGATGTTAGGAAGGGACATTCCGGATTTGGGCCGGCCCACAGCGATCAGCATCATGCCTGTTAACCATTCTCGTTAAGGTTAACTCGCCGTTTCGATGGGCCTAGAAAACAGCAAGATGGTTAAGGAAAGCTAAATTCCAAAATGAAATTTCATAAAAAAATCTGAGACTTAGAAGCGTTTCCGTTAACCTTATATTAAAATATTCGAGGCCGGGAGTTACCCGGCCTCGAGACTTTTCGCGATGTGGCTGAACCGCTCTTAGCGGAAGAGCGACAGGATGTTC
>NZ_JBFUBG010000099.1:0-23634 GCF_056405875.1 Rhizobium sp. P1_E6
CAGTAGTCCTTGTTGGCATCTGCGATCAACAGGTCGTTGACGCGCCAGGTGCGCAGCGCATAGGGCCCGGAGCCCGCGTCGTTGGCCTGCAGGAATTCGCGCCCCAAATCGCCGCTCTTTTCATGCTCGGCGAGGAACTTGCTGTCCAGGATAGAGGTCGAGAAGCTCGCCAGCGAATAGAGGATCAGGTTGGGGTTCCAGAGTTCGGGCGTCTGGAGGACCACGGTGGTGTCGTCGCTCGCCTTGATTAGATCGTCGACATTCTTGTCGGTAAAGCCCCACTGGCGAAGGTCTACGGATGGTGCAAGCCCAAGCTTGACGAGGCGGCGCAGCGACCACTCGACATCCTTCGCCGTCAGCGGATTGCCGGAATGGAAGGTAATGCCGGAGCGGATTTTGAAGGTGAAGGTCTTGCCGTCGGGCGAGACGCTCCAGCTCTCGGCGACACCCGGAGCCGGCTTGGTAATATCATCAGCCGGCAGCACGATCAGCCGCTCATAAAGGTTCGCGACTATTTCAGCAGCTTCCAACTGATTGATTTCGTTCGGATCGAGGCCACGCATCGATGACATGTTCGTTGCAATGACCAGCTGGTCCTTTGGGGTGGCTGCAGCTGCTGCCAACGGCATCATCAGGCTCGCGGCAACAAGCGCCGACGAGATCAACAGTCCGCGTCTTTGGATCTTCATTTTCTTCCTCCCGGGTATCTCTGCAATCACATCAGAGCGAATTTTGATATCGACATCGATCTGAAATCTGGTATATCAGATCTCACAAAACGGTTTTGTCGTCAACGGGGGAATTTTCGGCTTATGAAAAATAAGGTGGAGGGCGCAGCGGGCGACGACCGTATAGAGAAGATCGACCCGCGGTTCCTGACGACCCTTCGTGATCACGTTCACAAGACGCTCAGGGCGGCGATCCTATCCGGCCGCTTTCGTGCCGACGAACGTGTGAACGAACGCCAGCTCGCCGAGCAGCTCGGTGTTTCCACTACTCCGATCAAAGAGGCGCTCCGGCAGCTCGAGACCGAAGGACTGGTTGAAACACTGCCGCGCCGCGGAGTGCTGATCCGGTTCAACGCCGGATGGGCGGAGGAAATGATCCTGGCGCGCGCCGCACTGGAATCGATGATCGGGCATCTCGCCGCCAAGCGGATCACCGAGGAAGAAGCTGCGAAGCTCAGGGATACGGTCGCATTGATGAAAGCGGCCACGGCGAATGGCGCGGCGGATGATCTCATTGCCTTGAATGAGACCTTTCACGAGCAGATCCACATCGCCTCGCGCTGCCAATACCTGTCGCGCATGATCGAGCGTCAGCAATTCTACGATGCGAGCATTCGGCGCATCATTCATTCCGACAACAAGGAGCGCGACAAGGCGCTGGCCGAACACTCTGCCATTGCCGCTGCGATCGTTTCGAACGACAGCGACAAGGCTGAGCGGGTGATGCGCGATCACGTCGTCCGCTCCGGCGAAACCTACCTCACCATCGTATTCAGGAAGAAAGAGGACATTTGACGTGACCGTGGCAATGGACAAGATTCGCAAGGCCTTAACGGGTATCTCCGGGGTGCCTGTGACCCCCTACAAGACGGATGGCAGCATCGACCTCGGCAAGCTTTCCGCATTGATCGCGCGCCTCGCCTCCGCCCGGGTTCACAATCTGATGGCCGCCGGCAATACCGGCGAATTCTTCACGTTGACGATGGATGAAGTAAAGATGGTCCATGCTGCCACGATCAAGGCAGCGGATGGCAAGGCTCTTATCAGTGCCGCTGTTGGTCGCTCGCTGACGGACGCCAAAGCTCTGGCCCGTTATGCAATTGCCGAGGGCGCCGACGCGATCATGGGCCATCATCCGATGGACCCCTTTGCCGGCCCGAGCTATCAGGCGAAATATTTCCTGGAGCTCGCAGAGACATCCACTGTTCCGGTCATTGCCTATGTCCGCAGCGACACTTTCTCAGTCGCCGATTTCCGCAAGCTTGCCCTGCATCCCAATATTGCCGGCATCAAGTTTGCCTCCGGAAACCTGATGTTGCTCGCTGAAGTCATCCGTTCGACGAAGGATGCGCCGGCGATTTGGGTTTGCGGTCTGGCAGAAGGCTGGGCACCGGCCTTCTACGCCATGGGTGCTCGCGGCTTTACCTCTGGGCTCGTCAACGTTTTCCCTGAGCGCTCGCATGCCATTCATCAGGCACTGGAAGCCGGCGACTACGCCGCTGCGCGTGCCTTGATCGACGATATCGCCGGTTTCGAAGTGCTGCGCACCAAATATCTGAACGGCGCCAATGTCACCGTCGTCAAGGAGGCGCTTGGCATGCTCGGTACCGATGTCGGCCCTGTTCGCCTTCCCGGCGTCGAAAGCCTGACGGACGCGGAACGCGCCGAACTGCGCGCAATCGTTGACAATGTGAGCGGCAAGAACCGCGCCGCCTGAGAAAGAACGTCATGCATATTACCGGCTTCAAGACCTACATGCAGCGCGTCGACGACCGGCCGCGGCTGCTTCTGAAAATTGAGACGAGTGAAGGCATTTCCGGTTGGGGCGAGTGCTATAATCACGGCCCAGACTGGGCGCTCCCGCCGCTTTTCGACTATCTCTTCCACCAGATCGAAGGGGAGGACCCCCGTCGAGTGGAATTCCTCGCGCTGAAACTCAATCAGCAATGCCGCTTTCCGCCCGGCGCCCTCGGACTTGCGGCCATTTCTGCGATTGATCACGCGCTCTGGGATATCGCCGGCAAGGCCGCCGGCCTACCCGTTTACATGCTGCTTGGCGGCAATGTCCGCGATCGGGTGCGCGTCTATTGCGGTGTCTATACCGCACCGGACCCGCAGACCGCGCAGGACCAGACCTTGGAGCTGAACGAGAAATACGGCTACACGGCTTTCAAGCTCAGCCCCTTCCGCCGCGACCTGCATGCCGGCCGCTGGGGCGAGCTTGTAAAGGAAACCGGAGACTGGTTCGCCAGGATACGCGAGATCACGCCGTCGCATTTCGAATTCGCATTCGATGCCCATGCGAAGATCTTCGAGCCCTATCAAGCTGTTCAGCTTGCGGCGGCGATCGCGCCAAACGATCCGCTCTTCTACGAAGAGCCGATCCGGCCGGAACACATTCCGGCATGGGCCGAACTGAAGTCGAAGGTTTCCGTCCCGCTGGCCACGGGGGAATCGCTCTACAATCGCTTCGAGTTCCTTTCCCTGTTGTCGGCCCGTGGCGCCGACATCATCCAGCCCGACATATGCGTCGTTGGTGGTGTAACGGAAATGCGCAGGATCGCAACGATCGCTGAGGCCCACTATGTAACCGTCGCGCCGCATAACCCGATGGGGCCGCTCGCGACCGCGGTCAACATTCACTTCTGCGCCGCGCAGCCGAACTTCAAGGTCCTGGAGTTCAAGCCCCATGTCCACGCGCCATGGGCGGCCGATCCGTATATGCCGGTCGATGGCCATATGGAATTGCGGYCGGACCGTCCGGGTTGGGGTCTGGAAATCGATGAAAAGGCATTGCAGACCGAAGACTACATTCATTGGGAGCGGAAAATCACCCGCAAGCCGGATGGATCGACAGCCTATCCCTGACCGGTTCCGTTGAAATGACAGGCTTGCCTTGAAAGCGCTAGTGAAGCGCGCGCCACAAATCCGGGTYGCGCTTTCCGCACACTCAGCTACTGGATGAACACAGCCACTTTCCCGGCCCCAACGACACGCCAATGCTTACGTCGACAGTTGATGCACATTGTCCTGTCCGGGTTAGGTCTATTTCGTCATCCGCTCTATAAGATGTGCCCGCGAGGGTGATGGCTCGAAGCTATCTGAGAAATATTGCGTCTCACGGACCACCAAACCGTCGCGGAATTCCATGATGCTGACGGCATAAGAGGGCTTACCGTCATAAGTGAGTGTGAATTCGGTGACCCAGAGATCTCCGCTGCCAACACTTCGCCGGACTGTAAACCGCTTTTTATTTGGCTGGACGAACCGGCTTTCTTGAATGTTGCGTCGGCCGTTAATCCGCTCTCCAGATTGCGGATAATCCAGCAAGGCATCCTCGTGATAGATTTCATGTTCGACGTCGAAATCGTTTGCGTCAGACGCCTCCCAATGGCGCTCCAATCTCTTTCGAATTGTTCGATCTTCCAAAGGGATCTCCAACCTGCTTTTGCGGCCAGAATCTTCGTGACGACAAGCCGCCGTGCTTTCGCTGTTTGGTGGGATGCCGGAGGCGCTCCCGCCAGATGCAGCCGACCGCGGAACCCCGACAGAATATGCCCGGAGAGAACCATCGGCAATCTGCCAATTTTCCGTCCCGGCGCGTCACCCCTACACGCTGATACACTTCGTTCGATTTTCGAAATATGCGGGACACGTCAATCCATGAAACCGCTCTTCGTTAACGGGCGCCGCGACTGCGGCAGAAATCGAAGGAGAGTGTTTCATGACAAAGACCGACAATGTTACAGATCGGCGTCGCATCGCGGATCGAGCAATCGCCATAGCATTTGGTTCTCTGCTGCTCGTTCCGGCAGCCTATGTTTTGCCGGCCTATGCCGCCGATCTTACGTCGAGTGTTGGCGCGAAGGCGACGAGCACAGACGAAAGCGTCCGCCCATTCCAGATCCACGTTCCGCAGTCGCAACTCGACGACCTGCACAAACGCATCGCTGACACCCGATGGCCGGACAAGGAGACGGTCGACGACACCTCCCAGGGTATCCAGCTGTCACAGGTCCAGGAGCTGGTTCGCTATTGGGGTACCCAGTACGACTGGCGCAGGGCTGAGGCGGAACTGAATGCGCTGCCGGAGTTCGTCACGACGATCGACGGTGTCGACATCCAGTTCATCCATGTCCGTTCACGCCACCCCAACGCTCTCCCCATCGTTCTGACCCATGGTTGGCCCGGATCGATGTTTGAATTCATCAAGACCATCGGACCTCTCACCGACCCGACCGCGTATGGTGGCCGGCCAGAAGATGCGTTCGACGTCGTCATCCCCTCGATACCGGGCTACGGATTTTCCGGACGTCCAGTCGATCAGGGCTGGGGTCCGGACAGGGTCGCCCGCGCTTGGGACGTCCTGATGAAGCGGCTCGGTTATGACCACTATGTTTCCCAAGGCGGGGATCATGGGTCGGTGATTTCCGACGCGTTGGCGCGCCAGGCGCCGAAGGGCTTGCTGGCAATTCATCTCAATATGCCTGCGACGGTTCCAGGCGAGCTCATGAAGGCCATCAACAGCGGAGACGCGGCCCCTGCAGAACTGTCGCCACCGGAGCGAGAAGCCTATAACTCTTTGAGCACCTTCTTCGGACGGAACGCTGCCTATGGCGCCATGATGGTGACCCGGCCGCAGACAATCGGTTACTCGCTCGCCGACTCGCCGTCTGGCCTGGCGTCCTGGATCTACGAGAAGTTCGCTCAATGGAGTGACAGTGGCGGCGTTCCTGAACGGGTCTTCTCCAAGGACGAGATGCTGAACGATATCACCCTCTATTGGTTGACGAACACCGGCGCATCGTCGTCGCGGTTCTACTGGGAAAACAACAACAACAACTTCAGTGCCGAGGCGCAGAAGACGAAAGACATCAAAGTCCCGGTCGGCATCACGGTATTTCCGAAGGAGATCTATCGCGCGCCTGAAAGCTGGGCCAAGCAGGCCTATCCCTCGCTGACCTACTATCATCAGGTCGAAAAGGGCGGGCATTTTGCCGCCTGGGAGCAGCCGCAGATCTTCGCCGAGGAAGTGAGAGCGGCTTTCAAATCCGTACGCTGACGACATCGAAATAGGTGGTCCTCATTCGAGGGCCACCGCAATCYGACAAGGCGTCGCCGCCACGACAAATTGCGCATGACGGTCTTGCGGTTCTACAGCTTCACGCAGTCGGGCTTTAGCCTGCCATTCGGTGGGCGGAGAGACCTGTCTGCTGGGCTTGGCACACGTGTGCATTTTCCTCCCTTCTGTCATTCCGATGTTACGCGCCAGGACTAGCAAGTCTCTGAACTCATCAGGGGCGTTTGCCTCGACAGCGAAGGGAGACAGGATATGAATAGGCGCGAATTCTTGATCACATGGTCGGCGGCTGCGGGCCTTCTGGCCCTTCCGCGCTTCGCCTCGGCCGCCGCAGGCACGATTGACCTCTACAGCGGCTCGGATTCCAATATCGTCGACCTCTGGAATAACATCATCCGTCCGGCTTTCGAAAAGGCTCATCCGGAAGCGGCGCTCAAGATCACCGATGCCGGCGACAATAACGGCCTTCGCGCCATCGCCGACCGCGCGCTTGCGGCATTGAAGACCAAGACCGATCCGCAGGCCGACCTCTTCGAACAGTTCGATCCGCGCCTCCCGGCCGGCGGCATCGATGCCGGTCTCTGGGTGAAATTCTCCGCCGAGAATGTCCAGGGCTTCGACCGGGTCAATCCTCTCGCTTTCGACACGCCCTACGGGCTGCCCTATCGCGGCTCGCAGGTTCTGCTTGCCTATGACAGGACCAAGCTCGATCCGAAGGATGCGCCGAAGACCTGGGAACAACTGACCGCCTGGATCAAGGCCAATCCCGGCCAGTTCATCTACAACCGTCCGGACAAGGGTGGCTCGGGCGGCAATTTCGTCCGCCGCGCCATCCATGAAGCCAACGGCCGCGATCCGAAGAAGTTCAAGATCGACAATTTCACTGCCGACTATGCCAGCCAGACGCTGACGCCGGCATGGCAGATCCTCAACGATCTCGCGCCGTCGCTCTATCAGAAGGGCGCCTATACCGCCGGCAACACGCAGTCGATCCAGCTGCTCGCTCAGGGCGTCGTCACCATGGCTCCCGTCTGGTCCGACCAGGTCCTGCAAGCGATCTCGCAGGGCGTCCTGCCCGAGACGACCGGTCTCGTACAGCTCTCCGACCTTGCGCTCTGCGGTGGCTTCTCGGCCATGACGATCTTCACGAACGGCGCCAACAAGGACGCCGCCCTCAAGCTCGCGGCTTTCATGCTGACGAGCGAGATGCAGGAAGCCATTATTACCGAGATCGGCGGTTTCCCGGGCGTTTCCTGGGATCACATTTCCGAAGACCTGCGCAAGAAATATGCCGACGTCATCCCGGCGACCATCCCGACCTTCCCGGGCGGCGATTGGGAAAAGGCGATCAACGACGGCTGGTACCGCAACGTCGCTCCCGGAATCAGCCGCACCTGATGGCGATGGATGCCGTGCAGCCTGCGGTCGCGCGCCGCGCTCAGCCTCTCGGCAGGGGGAGCCTTTACGGGCTCCTCCTGGTCGGCATGCCGGTCTTTCTGGTCGGTTGGTTGATCATCTTTCCAATCTTCTCGGCAGTCGCTACCACCGTCTTCATCCGCCAGCCGGACGGGACGACCGAGTTTTCACTCGCCTCCTACCATTTCTTCTTCACTGATGGTTACAGCCTGAACAATCTCTGGCTGACGCTCTGGACGACCTTGGTGTGCGGCCTGCTGCTGCTTGCGATCGGACTTCCGATTGCGCTTTACCTGCGCTTTTCCGGCGGTCGCCTGGCCGCCTATGTTCAGGGCATGGCGATCTTTCCGATGTTCGTGCCCTCGATCATCCTGTGCTACGCCCTGATCCGCACGATCGGGCCGAACGGGACGGTCGACATCCTGCTCAATGCCATCGGCCTGCCGAAGCTGCCGAGCCCTTATCTAACCCCCTGGGGACCGGTCATTGGTCTCGTGTGGGACAATCTGCCTTTGACCGTGCTGATGCTGACGGCCGGCCTTACGTCTGTTTCCAACAGCTCCATCGAGGCGGCCCGCGATGTCGGTGCAACGCCTTTCAGGGTCTTCATCTCGATCATTCTGCCGCGCATGGGAAATTCGCTTCTGGTGACTGCCTCCTTCGCCGTTCTCGGCATATTCTCGGCCTTCACGCTGCCCTATGTCCTCGGTCCAGCCTCACCGGAGATGATGGGGCCTTYCATGCAGCGCACCTTTGCCGACATGAACGATCCGCTGAGTGCGCTGACGCAGGCGGTCATCACCTTCGGCTTCTGCCTTCTCTTCGGCGCCTTCTACGTCTGGTCGATCGCCCGCAACCGGGAGGGCCGATGATGCGCCATTCGACTGCCTTGAAATTCGATTGGACGGGCCTTGCTCTTTCGCTGCTGCTGACGCTGTTCATCGCGTTGCCACTGCTGGTCGTCGCCACCTGGGCCTTCACCGAGATCTGGCGCTATCCTTCGGTCGTTCCCCAACAGTTCGGCCTGCGTTTCTGGTCGCAGACGCTGGCCCGCAAGGATGTCTGGGATGCGTTGTTCCTCAGCCTGCGCCTGACGGCGACCGTGACGGTGCTTTCGGCGATCATCTGCCTTCCGGCAGCCTACGCCTTCGCAAGAATGCGCTTTCCCGGGCGCAATATCCTGTTCCTCTCGTTTCTCGCCTCGCATGCCTTTCCGAAATTCGGCCTGCTGGTGGCGATCGCCGGCATCTTCCTGCAGATGGGGTTGATCAGTACCTTCTGGGGCGTGGTCCTGATCCAACTCGTCGGCACACTGATGCTGATGATCTGGATCCCGGTAGCCGCCTTCCAGAATGTCGATCGGCGCATGGAGGAGGCTGCACGCGATGCCGGCGCAACGCCGCTTCGCGTCTTCTGGTCGATCACCTTGCCGCAGGCCGCACCGACCATATCCGCGGCCCTGCTCCTGACCTTCGTCGGTACTTTCTATGAGACGGAGGGCGCATGGCTGATCGGAGCGCCGGAGATCCGCACCATGCCGGTGCTGATGATCAGCTTCATCAACAACCAGATCGTCGTGCAATATGGCGCGGTCCTCTCCGTCATGCTGTGGGTGCCGTCCTTTGCGGCATTGATGTTTGCGCGCCGCGTCGTCGGCACCGGCGCCTTCGCGCGAGGCTTCGGCGCCTGAGCGCCGACAGAAAGGGTTTCAAGAATGGCGCATCTGGTGATTGAAGGCGTTTCGAAGAGTTTCGGCCACACCTTTGCCGTCCGAGACTTCTCGCTCGAGGTCGGTGACGGCGAACTCGTCTGCCTGCTCGGCCCATCGGGTTCCGGCAAATCGACGTTGCTTCGCATGATCGGCGGCTTCGAGCGGCCGAGCGAAGGCAGCATTCGTATCGACGCCAGGGATGTGACGAACCTGCCGCCGGAGCGGCGCCCGACCGGCATGGTGTTCCAGAGTCATGCTCTCTGGACCCATATGGATGTCTTCAACAACATCGCCTTTGGCCTTAAGCTGCGGCGCCTGCCGAAGGCCGAAATCCGCCAGCGCGTCGAGGACGCCCTTGCCCTCGTCGGCCTTGCCGATTACGGGCGCCGTGCAGTGACGCAGCTTTCCGGGGGGCAGCAGCAGCGTGTCGCACTTGCCCGCTCGCTCGTCCTCGAGCCGAAGATCCTGCTGCTCGACGAGCCTTTCGCCAGTCTCGACCAGCATCTGCGCGAGCGACTGCGGGAGGAGGTGCGCGACATCCAGCAGCGGCTTGGTATCACGACATTGTTCGTCACCCACGGTCAGGATGAAGCCCTGGCGCTTGCCGACCGCATCGTCGTCATGCGCGACGGCCGCACGGAGCAGGTCGCGCCGCCGAGCGTCATCTATCGCGAGCCGCGGACGGCTTTCGTCGCCGGCTTCATCGGCTCGATGAATTTCGTTGAGAGCGAGATCCGCAACGGCGTCTGTACGCACCCGCTTTTTAGCTTTTCCGTTCCCGTTGCGGATGGTCCAGTGACGCTCGCAATGCGTCCGGAAGCCTTGACGGTGCGTCCCGCCAGCCGGCCGGCAGATGCGATCGTCCATCGCGTTACCGATTTCGGCATGCACAAGATCGTCGATATCGACCTTGCCGATGGCATCAGGCTGAAGGCAATGGTTGCGCCGACCGATATGATCAGGGCAGGGATGGTCGTTGCTCCCAGCTGCTCCGGCTTCTTCGCCTTCCGCGATAATGCCCTGATCCATCAGTCAGCATCTGCAGAAGCGGCTGCATCCGTGCAACCGCTCTTTACGGCCTGAATGCCTCAGGCCTTCGGCTGAAAGCCTTCCTGTAGCCAGGGATAAAGTGCCTTGCTTGCCGCGAGGATATCGCCTTTGCCGCTGATGGCAGCACCGGAAAAGCGCGTGACGATGCCGCCCGCTTCCTCGACCATCAGCGCCGAGGCGCCGAAGTCATGGACTGACAGGCCGTCCTCGAAAAAGCCATCCAACCGGCCACAGGCGACATAGGCGATCGAGAGCGCCGCAGAGCCGAGGCGACGCACACCGGCAGTATTGGCCATAAGCCGCCTGACGGCATCGAAATAAAGCTCTTCCGGGACCGCCTTGACCTGACCGGGGATCGGCAGGCCGGCGCCCACGAGCACGTTCTGGATATCGGCGACCTCGGCGCAATGGATGAGTTCGCCGTTCAGCCAGGCTCCGCCGCCGGCCTCCGCACTGAAGAGTTCGTCCTGCATGGCGTCATAGACGACGCCGGCGACGATGCGGCCGGCCTCGGCGATCGAGATCGTCATGCCGAAATGCGGGATGCCCCAGGCGAAATTGGTCGTGCCGTCGATCGGGTCGATATAGATGACCGGCGCATCCGTGCCACCCTGGCGGTTGCCGACCTCTTCCTCGCCCTTGATCGCATAGGTCGGGAATGCCCTCATCATCTCATCGACGATGATCCGCTCGACTGCGACATCGATTTCCGTCTGGTAGTCGCGCGGCGCCTTGTGGACCATCTCGGCGGCCGTGCGTCGTCTGAGCGCATTGCGGGCCGTTTCTCCTGCTTTGAGGGCTGTTTCGGCGAGTACGAGGAGGCGGGGCGAGGCGGTTGGTGACAGGCGCGCGGCGGCAGAAGGCAATTTCATGAAGATAATCCATGTGATGAGTGAGGATGGCGGGCAGTTCGATGTTTCTCATTGCAAATGCGCATGATGCTTTTATGAAGCGGCGCAATCGTATGCGACGTCGCGCCGATGCCAATCGGCTGTTGCTTCTCAGGTCATGCGTCGGCCCGCTCGGCTGCGGGTGCCGTGCAGGATTTTCGAAGGATCAGGTTTGGGGAAAAGATTGTCCGCGCAGCACTTGGCGGCGTTTTGTCGGAGATCTCGCTGAGAAGTGTGGAGATCGCCTTTTGGGCCATCTCGAGCACCGGGGCCGCAACGACTGTCGGCRGTGGGTTCATGATATTTGCAAAATCGAAATCGTCTATCCCGATGACCGAGACGTCATCAGGCACTCTGAAACCCATTTCGTGCAGCGCGTTAAGGACACCGAGCGTCATCATGTTCGACAGCGCGAAAATCGCCGTCGGCGGATTCGGCTCGCGCATGCGCCTGCTTGTGCTGTCATGCGCCAGCGCCTGGTCGAAACGCCCCTGAAGCAACAGACCGGGATCGACCGGCAGGCCGTGGGCGGCATGGGCCTGCATGTAGCCGGCAAGACGATCTTCCCCTGTGACGATGTTGTTGCGTCCGGCGGTAACGGCGATTCGTCTGTGACCAAGGCCGATCAGATGTTCCGTGGCGATGCGGCCTGCGGCGATATTGTCAAGCTTGATCACGTCATAGGGCAAGCCTTCGATGAAGCTGTCGAGGAGGATTGTCGGCACATGGATCTTGTCGACCATGCGGGCGCCATGCTCGGCATCCGAGCGCGTCGGAATAATGATGAGCCCTTCGACGCGTTGCATGCGCATCATGGTCAGGATCTGCTGCTCGCGGTCATGATCCTCGCTCGTCGAATAGACCGCTGCCATGTAACCGGCATTGAGGCAAGCGGACTCGACGACCTTGGCGACCTTGGCGAAATGCGGATTGGTAATATCGGGCAGGATCAGGCCGATGAGCCGCGACTGGCCCATGCGCAGGCTGCGTGCGCCGGCATGTGGGATATAACCGATGTCGCGAACGGCCGCCTCGACCTTGGCGATCACCTCGTCGCTCACAGGGGCTGACCGGTTGAGCGCGGCCGATGCCGTCGATATGGCGACACCCGCCCGTTTCGCCACATCCTTGATGGTGGCCATCCCATCCTCCCGAGCTTTTTCTCGGACCCTCTTGCCATCGGGCCGTTCTGATGCTCTTATACGAAACGTTTCGACTAGGCAAATGACAGCTCGCGGGACCGGGAGGGATCTGGGTCCGCGATTTTTCAGCGGAAGAATACGAAACGTTTCGACCGGTGGAGGCCGGGACAATTGGGAACGCGCCGGAGGAGGCGCAAAGGGAGGATCACATGCATGAGTTATCGCGGCGTTCGCTGCTGATTTCGTCTGCCGTTCTTGCCGTCGGCGCAAGTCTCGGCCGCGCCTTTGCGCAATCCGATGTCACGGCGACCTTGAAGATGCAGGGCTTCGGCGGTGAGGCCGAGCTATCCGCCATGACCAACGCCATTGCGCGTTTCAACAAGAAGTATCCCAACGTCAAGGTCGAGCTTTCCGTCGATCCGATTTCGACGGGCTGGGGCGACTATGTCACCAAGGTCTTCAGCCAGTTCAATTCAGGCCAGCAGGCCGATGTCTACGGCACGGCGATCGAGACCTTTCAGAGCTTCTCGTCGCGCGGTCTCTTTCTGCCGCTCAACGATTTCGTCGCCGCCAACCCCGGCTTCTCGGATTTCGCGCCGAGCCTCTTCAAGCAGTCGAGCTACAAGGGGGATATCAACTATATCCCGATCGGCTGGAACAACATCATGATCAACTACAACAGGGATCTGTTCGATAAGGCCGGGATTGCCTATCCGAAGGACGGCAAGTGGACCTGGGACGAATTCCGCGATGTCGCCAAGAAGCTGACGATCAAGGATGCCTCCGGCACTGTCACCCAGTTCGGTTATGAGGTGCCGAACCAGAACTTCTTCATCCAGCCCTGGTTCTTCTCGAATGGCACGGGCGCCATCAACGACGAGTGGACGGCATCCAACATGCTCGACCCCAAGGTCGCCGAAAGCCTGCAATTCCTCCATGACCTCATCCATGTCGACGGCGTCTCGCCGATCCCCGGCAAGGATATGATGGACAACCAGTTCATGGCAGGCCAGGTGGCGATGATCAGCCGCGGCCATTGGATCGTCCAGAGCGCCAAGAACAACAAGCTCAACATGGATGTCGCCGTTCCTCCGAGCAAGGAGACGGACACGACCGTGATCGGCTTCGGCGGCTACGCTGTCGCCAAGACGAGCAAAGAGCCCGACCTTGCCAAGGCGCTGATTCTCGAGCTGACGAGCGAGGAAACGCAGAAGGAGGAGGGCGAAAAGGGTGGCGGGGTCCCCGGCCGCAAGTCGGCCGCCGAGACGCCAGGTTTCCTGAGCTTCCCGCCAAGTGCCGCGCTCTATTACCAGACGCTGCCAAACACCAAGGCTGTGCCGTCCCCCGCCAATTTCCAGGAGGTCGAGAAGATCTTCATCCGCTACTACACCGCGATGATGGCCGGCGAGGTCTCGATCGCCGACGGCGTGAAGCAGGCAGATGCCGAGCTCAACGCCTCCTTCCAGCGGCTGAAGAAGCGCATGGGCGGCTGATCGATCCAGGGTTCTTACGATCGCCCTCCCGCCGTCGCGGCCGGGTGGCATGTTGCCATCAAAGGCATCTGCCATCCCGGGTGCGACGGCTGACAAACCATGTCCGTCTATTCGAGCCAGATGCCATGACCTCGACCATTGAAAGACGCCAGCCATCGCAGCTCAGCCGCGCACAGGCAACAACCGGCTATCTCTTCGTGCTGCCGGCAACGGTGCTTTACCTGACCTTCGTGATCGCGCCTGTGATCGTCACGACRATCCTCGCCTTCGCCTACTACGATCCGATGCTCGGTTCGCAATGGGTCGGTTTCGACAATTTCATCCGCTTCTTTACCGACCAGCGCTCGCTTCAGATTCTCTGGAACACACTGCGTTTCGCTCTCTTTGCCGTCACTTTCAACGTTTCGATCGGGCTTTTACTGGCGCTGGCGCTGAACCGCGCCATGCCGGGCTGGCTGCTTTATTTCTTCCGGCTCGCCTTCTTCTTGCCCGTCATCATCGCCGCCGCTTTCGTCTCGATCGTCTGGACCTACTTCTATGGCGATGATCTCGGCGTCATCAATTATTACCTGCGGCTGATCGGCCTTCCGGGTGTGCGATGGCTGACCGATGCCGGCCAGGCGATGACCTCGATCATCATCATGGACGTCTGGAAGAATACCGGCTTCTTCATGATCATCTTCATCGCTGCTCTCCAGGGCGTGCCGAAGAGCATTCTGGAGGCCGCGGTGATGGACGGAACGCCCGCATGGCGCCAGTTCTTCCGCATCACGCTGCCCTATATCTCGCCGGTCGTCTTCTTCTGCATCGTCTACGCCTCGATCGGCGCGCTGCAGGTGTTCGAATCGATCGTCATCCTGACACAGGGCGGGCCGGGTGACGCCACGCGCTCGCTGTCGATCCAGATCGTCGAGGAGGGCTTCGGCAGTTTCCAGATCGGCTATGCCGCCTCGATCTCCGTCGTCATGACCGTGATCATCCTCATCATCACCGCCATCCAGCAGATCCTCTCGCGCAAATGGGTGCAGCAATGAACAATATGATGCAGACGCGCGCTGCCCGGCGCTGGATCGACTGGGCGATCATCGCCACCATGGTGGTGATGGCGATCGGCATGCTGCTGCCCTTCCTATGGCTGTTTTCGATGTCGTTCCGCCCGGTTTCGGATGCCTACAAGCTACCGCCAAGCTTCCTGCCGCCGAATTTTGATCTCACCAACTACCGGCAGGTGCTGGCCTCGCGCGTGCCGTTCCTGGAGATCTACTTCAACTCGGTCATGATCGCCGTCATCGTCACCGTCGGCCAGATGGTGACCTGCACGCTTGCTGCCTTCGCGTTCGCGAGGCTGAACTTCCGCGGACGCGATACATTGTTCTTTATCCTGCTTATCGGACTGATGTTTCCAGCTCAGGTGACGATCCTGCCGATCTACCTCGGCTATGCGCGGCTTGGCTTGCTCGACCGGCCGATCGGGCTGGCGCTCATGTATCTCACCTCCAGTTTCGGCATCTTCCTGGTGCGGCAATTCATGCTCAGCCAGCCGAAGGCGCTGGAGGAAGCGGCACTGATGGATGGTGCGGGTTATGTCAAGATCTTCTGGCGGATATCGCTGCCGCAGCTTCGCCCGGCGCTTTCAGCCCTCGGCATCATCACCTTCACCCAGACCTGGAACTATTATTTCCAGGCCAAGGTGCTCTTGAGCTCGAATGAATCGCTGACGCTGCCGGTCGCGATGGACGTGCTGCGCGGCTACATGGCCTCCGGCAACCTCTCGGTGGTGATGGCGGCCATGAGCATGTCGATCCTGCCCGTCGTTCTCCTCTTTCTCCTCGCCCAGAAATTCGTGATCGAAGGCATCACGATGAGCGGCATCAAAAACTAACCTCAGGGACATTGATTTCATGTGGGATGATCTCGCCTCCATCGAACCTCGCTTTGCCTATAAGGGCGAACGCACGCGCCATATCGCCTTTCCGCTCGGCGGCATCGGCTCCGGCGGCCTGTCGATCTCCGGCAGCGGCCGGCTGATCGATTGGTCAATCCGCAACCGCCCAGCGCTGCAGGGATATAACGGCTACTCGCATTTCGCCATCAAGGCGGAAAGGGGCGGAGAACTGGTCGATGCCCGTGTGCTCAATGGGCCTTACGATCTGAACCCTTCTGGCGCGCCGGGCCTGCGCAAGATGTTTGACGGCTTCGGCCACGGCGCCAACCGCCAGACTTTGGTCGGCGTGCCGCATTTCCGTGAGGTCGATTTCTATGGGCGTTTCCCGACTGCCGATCTGGTCTTCAAGGATGAGCGTTTCCCGGGTGGCGTCAGGCTTTCGGCGCTGAGCCCCTTCATTCCGCACAATGATCGCGATTCATCGATGCCAGTTGCGATGTTCGAATTCGAAATCGTCAATGATACGGCGGACGAACTGACCTACACGCTTGCCGGTACGCTCGGCAATTACGGTTCGAACAGCGGCATCCATAGCTTCAGGCAGGAAGGCGGGATCAGCAGCCTGCATCTGACCTCGTCCGATACCACATTGCCGGCGACGCAACGCGGCGATCTGACGATCGCAACGGACGCAGACGACGTCGACCACACCGACCATCATTATCGCGGTCAGTGGTTCGACGATCTCTCGGTCTACTGGAAGGAGTTTGCAAGACCCGGTCGTCTGCCGAAGAGGCACTACGCCGAGCCGCGCACATCGCGCCACATGAGCCTGCAGCCGGAACACGGCACATTGGGTGCCCGCTTCACTCTCGTGCCCGGCGGCCGCAGGAAGGTGCGCTTCGTCATCACCTGGAACTTCCCGCAAGGCGATGTCTACTGGGCCTATCGCGACAAGCCTGATGGAGCCATTCCAGACCGGCCGACGCCGAGCTGGACGAATTACTATGCAACGCAATGGGCGGATTCGACGGCAAGTGCAACCGAAGCGCTGACGCGCTGGGATGCATTGAGCGCGGCAACCACCGCCTTCCGCGATGGGTTGTTCGAAACGACGCTTCCGGCAGAAGTCAAGGATGCTGCGAGCGCGACGCTGGCGCTGCTGCGCACCGCGACCTGCATCCGTCTGGAAAATGGCGCGCTCTGGGCCTGGGAAGGCCAGCATACGCAGGATGGCTCCTGCGAAGGCACCTGCACACACGTCTGGAACTACCAGCAGGCGGTCTCGCATCTTTTCCCTGCCATCGAGCGGACGCTGCGTGAGACCGAATTCAGCTACAACCAGTTGCCGACCGGCGGGCTGACTTTCCGCCAGAAGTTGCCGCTCGGTTCCGGTTTCGATATTATCGGCCCCTGCGCAGACGGGCATTTCGGCGCGATCATCAAGACCTATCGGGACTGGAAGCTTTGCGGCGATACCGAATGGCTGCGCCGCTACTGGCCGAACGTCAAACGGGCCATCGAATATGCATGGTCGCCCGAAAATCCCGATCGTTGGGATCCCGATCAGAGCGGCATCCTGTCCGGCCGCCAGCATCAGACCCTCGATATGGAACTGTTCGGCCCGAATTCCTGGCTCGCCTCCATGTATGTGGCAGCCCTGCTCGGCGTCTCCGAAATGGCGACGGTCCTCGGCGATACGGCGCTGTCGGAAAAGACGGCGCGCATGGGCAAAGCCGGTGCGGCCTATATCAATTCCGAACTCTTCAACGGGCGCTGGTTCATCCAGAAGATCGATCTCTCCGACAAGGGCGTGTTGACGCCCTTCGATGTCGGCCGCACCGCCGGCGTGCTTGCCGACGGTTTCATGGAAACCTACTGGTCGGAGGAGTTCCAGGAGCTCAAATACCAGATGGGCGAGGGCTGCATCTCCGACCAGATCCTCGGCCAATGGCATGCCGAGGTTGCCGGCATCGGCGGTTTCCTCGATGCCGACAAGGTGAGGACCGCGTTGAAATCCGTGCACAAGAACAACTTCCGCCCGACGCTGGAAGATCACTTCAATCCCTGCCGCAATTATGCCTATGAGGATGAGGCGGGGCTGTTGATCGCAACCTATCCTGATGGCATCCGCCAGCCAATGGTGGCGGCCCCCTATGCCGAGGAGGTCTGGACCGGCATTGAATATATGGCTGCCTCCCACCTCATCATGCATGGTCTCATCGAGGAGGGCATGGATATCGTCTGCGGTGCCCGCAACCGCCATGATGGCTCCCGCCGCAATCCCTGGAACGACATCGAATGCGGCTCCTACTATGCGCGCTCGATGTCTGCCTGGCAGCTGGTCAACGCCTTCTCCGGCCTGCGTGCCGATTTCGTCGCCGGCACACTTGTCTTCACACCGAAAGTGCAAGGCGACTATCGTCTATTCTGGTCGGCCGGCAGCGCATTCGGCACATTGACCCGCAAGGGCGATGGCCTCAGTCTCGCGGTGCTCGGAGGCAGCCTCAACGCCGCTGAAATCTCGGTGGACGGGCTGAAACACCGTCTTGCCGAGAGGAAGCCTGTCGAGGCGGGYCAGTCGATTGAACTCGGAACGGTGGCGTAATGGCCGGCATTGAACTCAAGGCAGTCCGAAAAGCCTTTCAAAGTCTCGAAGTTATCCACGGCATCGACCTGAAGATCGCCGACGGCTCTTTCACCGTCTTTGTCGGGCCTTCGGGCTGCGGCAAGTCGACCCTTTTGCGCATGATGGCCGGGCTGGAGGAAGTAACGTCGGGCGAAGTCCGCATCGACGGCCAGCGCTGCGACCATCTTCTGCCGTCCGCACGGGGCATGGCGATGGTCTTCCAGTCCTATGCGCTCTATCCGCATATGAACGTCGAGCAGAACCTTAAATTTGGCCTGGAGAACCAGAAGCTCGCCAGGCAGGAAATCACCGCCCGCGTTGCCAAGGCGGCCAGTATTCTGCAGATCGAGCACCTGATGACGCGTCGCCCGAGCCAGCTTTCCGGCGGCCAGAGCCAGCGTGTTGCGATCGGCCGCGCCATCGTCAAGGAACCGAAGGCTTTTCTCTTCGACGAACCGCTCTCCAATCTCGATGCCGAGCTGCGTGTGAAGATGCGCGGGGAATTGATCAGCCTGCATCGGCGGCTGAAATCGACAATGGTCTACGTCACGCATGATCAGGTTGAAGCAATGACCATGGCCGACCAGATCGTCGTGCTCAACGAAGGCCGCATCGAACAGGTCGGCCCGCCGATCGAGCTTTATGCACGCCCGGCAAACCTTTTCGTCGCCCGCTTTCTTGGCGCACCGCCAATGAACCTTCTTGCCGGCCGGATCGCGCGCATCGGTGACATGTTGGGCGTTTCGCTTGAGGACGGCACCCATATTCCCTTGCCCGGTCGCCCGGTCGATCTGCCCGATGGAGCCCTGGTAACGTTCGGCATAAGGCCCGAACATTGCGAAATTGGCGAAGGCAGCCTGCAAATCGTGGTCGGCGACACCGAAATCCTCGGTTCGGAAACGATCATCCACGCCGAGACGGCGGCCGGAAATGGTTTCACCCTGGCACTGCGCGGCATCAGCCGGGCAGCCTCCGGCGAACGGATCCCGATCGTCATACGCGAGCCTTTCGTCCATCTATTCAACGAGGCCGGCGCGACGATCGGCTCTGGCAATGATTGGCGCGATGCTTATCTGAACTGAACCAAGTTCAATCAGCTTCTGCAACATGTCGGTTGGGGTCAAAGCCGCCGGTGAGGGCTTTTCCCGCGGTCGGTTAGAGGCGCCGTCCGCCGTCACCGAGACAGGAAATTGGAGACCGTGAGGTCCACGAGTTCGTCTCCCCGGCCGTTCATTACCGCGCGAATGGCCCAGAGACCGAAACCCTTCACCTGCGCTGCTTCGATCCTGGGCGGCATCGATAATTCCTGCGTGTTCGTAACGACGTCGAGCAGTGCCGGGCCGGGATGCGCCAGGATTTCCCTGATGGCACCGTCGAGTTCCGCGGGATCTTCCACGCGAACGCCATGGACTCCGGCTGCGCGGGCAACCGCCGCAAAATCCGGATTCTTGAGTTCGGTGCCGGTCTCAAGGAAGCCCGAAGCCTTCATTTCCATTGCCACGAAGCCGAGAACAGAATTGTTGAAGACCACAACCTTCACCGGCAGATTCTGCTGAACGAGCGTCAGGAAGTCGCCCATCAACATAGCAAAGCCCCCATCGCCCGACATGCTGATGATCTGACGCTCCTTGTATGTTGCCTGTGCTCCTATTGCCTGAGGAAGGGCGTTGGCCATTGACCCGTGAACCAGGGATCCGATCAGGCGACGCTTTCCGTTCATTTTCAGGTAGCGTGCAGCCCAGATCGTGGGGGTCCCGACATCGAAGGTGAAAACGGCGTCAGCGGAGGCATGTTCGCTCAGAAGGCGTGCAACATATTGCGGATGAATCTTGCCGCCTTCTCTGCCGGTGGCGAGGTCGTCGAGGCCTTCCCGCGCCTTCTTATAGGCGGCAAGGCAAGCATCCAGATGATCCCTGTCCGTCCGCTCCGTCAGCTTCGGCAGCGTCGCGGCCAGTGTCGATTTGACGTCGCCGACGATTGCGAGATCCAGCGAGGCTCTTCGGCCAAGATTTTCCGGTCTAATATCCACCTGTACGATCTTGGCGTCGGTTGGGTAAAACTGCCGATATGGGAAATCGGTGCCGAGCATGACAAGCGTGTCACATTCCAGCATGGCCTTGTACCCCGAAGAGAAGCCGATCAGACCGGTCATGCCGACATCGAAGGGATTGTCCCACTCGACATGTTCCTTGCCGCCGAGCGCGTGGACAACAGGCGCCTTCAGCCGATCTGCAAAGGCGATCAATTCGTCATGCGCCCCTTCGCAACCGCGTCCGCACAGAAGGGTGACTTTCGAACTGTTGTTGAGCAGTTCCGACAGTCGATCGATCTGTTCGTTTGCCGGCACGACGTTCGGCTGGGACAGCGTGAGTGCGGCCGCTGTCGAAATCTTCGCCGTGAAATCAGTCAATGCCACGTCGCCCGAAATGACCACGACGGCAACGCCGCGCTTTCCGATGGCCGTGCGAATGGCCGTTTCGATCACTGCCGGCAATTGTTCCGGATGGCTTACAAGCTCGCAGTAGTGGCTGCATTCCCGGAAAAGCTGCTCGGGATGCGTTTCCTGGAAGTAGCCTCTGCCGATCTCGGCCGAAGGTATCTGCGCGGCAATGGCAAGGACGGGCACGCGCGAGCGGTGGCAGTCGAACAGACCGTTGATGAGGTGCAGGTTGCCCGGGCCGCAGCTTCCGGCGCAAACGGCCAGTTCGCCGCTAAGATGGGCTTCGGCCCCCGCTGCGAAGGCGGCTGTCTCTTCATGGCGGGTGTGAATCCACGCGATGTCGCCCCTCTTTCTGAGCGCTTCCGTAAGCCCGTTCAGACTGTCGCCGACTACGCCATATATCCGCTTGACCCCGGCTGCATGCAGCACCTCTGTCAGTACATCAGCTACCTTGGACTTCATCGAAAGGCTCCTACGCTTTTGGGTTTTCGGGGTCGATGGTAAAAGGAAGCTAGGCCTCGCTCTAAGCTTCTCAACCCGCAGAACTATCAGAGTGGCAGAGACAGCAAACTGGACCTTGGTGTAGGCGGCGATGGCGAAGAATGCGGTTTGCCCGTTATCCCAGGAGGCTGCCAATCAACCGGGAGCACAGGTTCGGTCCGCGCAGAGCTTTTGCTCCCGTCAATAGAATTGGCGAGCTTGTTCTTTCCTGTCGGGCTGCCGCGCAAGGCGACGCGGCGGCATCGTCGAGGCCGCTCTGGACACGACCGTGCCGTAAGAGAGCAGGTGGCCAGGAGGCCGGAAGAGGTTCTTCCTCTATCGGCCCCCCTATGCTTCCATCCGCTCCCGCCCTTTGATTGCCTCGGTTACGAGCGTCTCGAAGCGCGGATGCCGACGCAGGTTGTCCAAGTCGGAATCATGGGTGAACCACTTGATGTGGTAGACCGAGCTGCGGGGCAGCAAACCTTCCAGAATATCGATTGCGCGCTCCACATGGCCCAGTACGGAATGGACGCAGGCGAGGTTATACTGGGCGACGATATCATCGGGATCGATGGCAATTGCCCGTGCGGCCCAATCGCAGGCGCGCCCCGCGTCGCCGAGATGGGCAAGGGCAAGGGCGCCGCGATGGGCGGGACCGGAGTTTTCCGGGTTCTGATTGAGCGCTCGCTCGGCTCTCGCAATGCCTATACGCGCCCAGCTGTCCTTGTCCACCGTCCGTCCGAGAGAGTGGT
Organism: Rhizobium sp. P1_E6; assembly: GCF_056405875.1. NCBI lineage: Bacteria > Pseudomonadati > Pseudomonadota > Alphaproteobacteria > Hyphomicrobiales > Rhizobiaceae > Rhizobium > Rhizobium sp. P1_E6. The sequence goes on from NZ_JBFUBG010000099.1 coordinate 21,700, forward strand.
AGGAGGACATCAGATGGATCGGCGATACGTAATCGTCGGGGCGGATTTCGGCGGCGCGGGTAAAATAATGCACCGCCTCGGCGAAATCCCCATGCATGAAGAAAATGCGGGCATAGTGGAAATTTGCTTCATAGAGATTGGGATCAAGCGCAAGTGCGCGTTCGAAGGATGCCGTGGCCTCGTCGTCCTCGCCGTTCTGGTGGAGCGCCAGGCCGCGGGAGGCATGGGCCTCGGCAAGGTCGGGATCGAGCTCCAGGGCTTTGGCGCTCATTGCGAGAATGCGCTCCAGGGGCACGTCGTCCGGCGCCCAGTCGCGGATTGCCGCATCGCAATCGGCAATGCCGGCATAGGCGCGGCCATAATCCGGATCGAGCTCGACGGCCTTGTAGAACATGCGCCGGGCAAGTTGCAGATAGGACTTGGTCCAGGTGTGAGATAGCTGCCGGCCTCTCAGGTAATAGGTATAGGCCTCGACATTGGCGGTTGGCTCAGCGGCGATCGCCTTGCGCTCTTCCGGCAGGAGCCGCACCTTCAGCTGGCCGACGATCGCGTTGGTGATTTCGTCCTGGATGGCGAAGATATCGGTGAGGTCGCGGTCATAGCGTTCGGCCCAGAGATGATCGCCGTTTGTCGTGTCGATCAGCTGGCCGGAAATGCGCACACGCTTGCCGGCAATGCGGACGCTGCCTTCCAGCATATAACGCACGCCGAGCTCTTGGGCGAGCTGCTTCACTCTCACCGACGTGCCCTTATAGGTGAAGACGGTGTTGCGCGGCACCACATGCAGGCTGGAGATCTTGGAGAGATCGGTGATGATGTCCTCCGTGATGCCGTCGGAGAAATAATCCTGATCGGCATCGCCGCTCATGTTGGTAAACGGCAGGACAGCGATGAAGCAGGTGTTGCGGTTCTGTGCGACGAAGCGGGTGGAACTCGGCTTCTCGAAGGTAACCGTGTAGACCTGAACCGGCTGGCGGATATTCTTGAACACGTGTTCACCTAAAAACTCGAAACCGAGATTGAGGCGTGAACCGACCTGATCGCGCACGATCGACGAGACGGCGATGCCGCCGACCGGGGCGACGCCTTCCAGGCGCGCGGCAAGGTTGACACCATTGCCGAAAATGTCGTCATTTTCGACCACGACATCGCCGAGGTTGATGCCGATGCGGAATTCGACCCGCTCCTCCTTTGGCACATTTTCATTGCGTACGGCCATGCTGCGCTGGATTTCTGCGGCGCAGGCCACGGCATTCACGACGCTCTGAAACTCGGCCAGGATGCCGTCGCCCGTCAGCTTGACGATGCGGCCCTTGTAATCGGATATGCGGATGTCGACCAGTTCGCAGCGATGGCGGTTCAACGCCTGCAGCGTGCCGGTCTCGTCGATGCCCATGAGCCGGCTGTAACCGACCACATCGGCAGCAAGGATGGCACTCAATCGCCGCTCCATGATCCTCTCCATGGATTGTCTCATGTCAGTGTCTCGCTTTTCCAGATTTGGACCGCGCTAAGGCTCCCCCTGCAGCCAATATCTTTCGATTCGGCGTGCTGTCACGGCGGCGCAGAGCCTATATCGTTACGGCGCAGCATCAATACTCCGAACGGGCGAAGATTGCGCCAAACGATAGCCCTTTCGGATGTGAAAAATCCCGGACGTGGTGAGGCGCGCAATTTTGAGGCAGTGCGTGGATTTGGAATACGTCCCGGAAGGAAGGTTCAGGCGACGAGCGCTCAAACCGGCGCAGGGCTGCCGCCTCGCGCCCGTTCCTCGTCTCTGAGCGCTTGCGAGCGCTGCCATAAAAGCCGCGCTCCATCGAAGCGCGGCTCGATTTCGATAGAATCCGCCGGTTACCCGGCGGGTTATGTTCGGCGATCCTATTAGCCGCGGAAGAGCGACAGGATGTTCTGCGAAGAGGAGTTGGCGATCGAGAG
>NZ_JBFUBG010000100.1:0-22590 GCF_056405875.1 Rhizobium sp. P1_E6
CTTTGTGTGTGTTCGACGGTCCGAGATGATTACGCAAAAAGCGAAATACGCGCTGCGGGCGCTGACGGTTCTGGCGGAAGCCGAGGCCGACGAACCCGTGATGATTTCCGATATTGCCGTGCAGCAGAAGATCCCGAAGAAGTTTCTGGAGCAGATTCTGCTCGATCTCAAACATCACGGCGTCGTCGTCAGCCGCCGCGGCAAGCAGGGTGGCTACCTGTTGCTGAAACCGGCCCACAGCATCACCTTCGGCGAGATCCTGCGGATCATCGATGGCCCGATCGCGCCGCTGCCCTGTCTGTCGATCACCGCCTACCGCAAGTGCGATGATTGCGACGGTGAGCAGACCTGCCAAATTCGTCACGTCTTCGCCAAGGTAGCGGATGCCACCCGCAAAGTGCTGTTCTCCACGACCATCGCCGATGCCGTCGGCACCAAGCATGGGGCGGAAGTTACCCGGCTGCTTGCCTGATCCCCTCTCACCGGCCTTCAAGATTCGGTGAGTGACCTTTCCATCTGCCGTCCATGCTCCACCTGCCTGCCCATTCGGGTAGGGAGAAACATCATGTTTGCACTTTCAGGCAAGCGAGCGCTGGCGGCTGCCATGCTCTCGGCCGCATTCGCAACGGGTGCCGCGGCGCATCACGGCTGGTCATGGGCGGAAGCCGACCAGATCGAGCTTCGCGGTATCATCCAGCAGATATCCATGGGCGGGCCGCATCCGACGCTCGATGTCGCAACCGTTGATGACGGTGTGTGGCGCGTCGAGCTCGGCAATCCGCGCCAGACGGAGCGCTCAGGCTTCGTGGAGGGCGTCGCAAAGCCCGGCGATCAGGTCATAGCACTCGGAAACCGGTCGCAGGACCGCAATGAGAAGCGGCTGAAGGCCGTGCGCATCACCATTGGTGAAAAGCGCTACGACATTTATCCGGAACGCATCCAGATGAACTGACGCCTCGTCATGGAGCTTCTCGAATGGCTGGCTGCCACCACGCTCGCGGTCGAGCTCAGGCGCTCCGCGACGCTCTACATGTTCGTCAACGCCGCCCATATCCTGGCGATCGGCCTTCTGGTCGGCGCCATCCTGCCGCTTGATCTCAGGCTTGCAGGTTTGTTCGGCAAGGTGCCGGTGGAGGTCGTCGCGCCATTCCTGTCCCGTTCGGCCGGCATCGGTCTCGTCCTGGCTTTGCTCACCGGCTTTTGCCTCTTCAGTGTCCGCCCGACCGAATATGCCGTAAATCCTGCCTTCCTCGCCAAGCTTGGGCTGATCGCTTTCGGCATCTTCAATGCGCTCCTGGTTCATGCTGGGACGGGCTGGCGAGCGGCGATGACGATCGGCATCGTCCGTCCCGCCATGCGGTTCTCCGCGGCTCTTTCGGCGATGATATGGATCGCTGCCGTCGTTGCCGGCAGGTGGATCGGTTTTCTCTGACGTGGCCGTCCGCATGATGTCGCTCAGCTACGCCGTCGGCCGGCAGCCCCTGCCGGAACGGCGCCGACGAGCATCCGCCGTTTCTTGTGACCAGGCAGATCGACAAATGGCCTCAACCATTCCGTCAGGCAGCATCCCAATCCATGGCCCGTCCTCCTTAAAGGACATGCCTTCCCGCCTGATGTTTGATCACCCTCGATCCGCCAAAGTAGCGCTAGTCTCAGTTAGGCACGCATGACTGAGTCGCCAAACAGTGCAAGACGCGGGACTCGGTGTCCATTCGCACACTGACGATCGTCGGTCTAAAGTTGCGTCGGTCCCTGCGCATGGCAGCTGGCGAAAAACTGAGAGCTGCGAGCCAGTCATATTGTAACCTGCAAGCGTTTAATTCAATTTTTATCGTTTCCGCGCAAGCTCATAATGTCTTTGAACGCAACGGGTTGCGGGTAGGCAATTCGGTTGCTGCAGGAAGCATTTGTTGAGCTTCGACGAAGCATAATTTAGGCCGTGATTGCTGTCTTTGGGGGTAATTAAAGTGAAAATTTCGATCAAGCACACTTTGGTTCTAGCTTTTGTGGGATTAAGTCTTGCAGTCATTGGACTTGTCGGCAGCATGCTGCAGCAGGAAGTTCGCGTCTATCAGAATTCCACACGGCTTTCGGAACTCGCTCAGGTCGACGCGAAGCTGTTCGATGCACTGCTCGGATTGCGCGGCGAGCGCGGCGCTATTTCGTCGGCCATCAAACTCGAGCCCTCTGAAACGCAATCCAGCCTGGTCAACCTCGAAGCGGGGCGAAAGAGTGTCGATCCGGCGTTTGCAGCGATCAAAGACTTGAATGACGACAGCGATTCGACCGCGCTGCGGACCTCGCTTTCCCCTGTCCTTCAGGGGTACAGTCAATGGATGTCCTTCCGTCAGCAGATCGACGCGGCTCTGAAAATGCCGGTCGCTAATCGTGACCCCGCCTTGGCCGCACAGGTTCTGCCATTGGCGGATAAGATGCTGGGCGACCTCGAAAAGGCCGCCAACGACGTCGAGGCTGCCATCAATACGCGCGAGCCCGGAATGATGATGTTCACGCAGCTTCGCTCGCTTGCATGGTCGGCCCGCACCAATGCCGGATCGGCAAACTCGACATTTGTGGGTGCAATTATCGCCAAAGAAGCTTTGCCCGCAGGCAAGCTTGCGGAAATCGCTCTCCTGGATGCGAAGGTCAATTTTGCATGGAGTGTCATCACGCAGATAGTCCGCAGCCCGGCAACGCCTGCGGGGCTCGTGAAATTGTACGACACCGCGCAGACGACCTACTTTGCCGGGCCCTTTGCGGATCAGCGGGTAGCAGCGATCAAATCTTTCCAGGCCAGTCAGCCGATGAACATCGCTGTCGACGAATGGCGCAAACCTGCAGGCCCGGCGCAGGCTTCGCTCGCTGACATCGCAGCAGCGGCGCTGAAAGAGATGACCAACGCAACGTCTGAAAATGTTTCCGCCGCAACGCAGTCGATCATTATTTATGGTGTCGCCACACTCCTTACATTTGCTCTGTCGATCGCCGGAATCATGATGGTGGTTTTTCGTGTCGCCCATCCGATCAGCATGCTGACGGCGGTCATGCGCAAGCTGGCAAGCGGGGACCTTTCTGTTGTCGTCTCTGGCGCCAACAGAACGGACGAGATCGGCGAGATGGCCCGCGCGGTCGAAGTGTTCAAGCAGGCCGCGCTTCACAACAAGAACCTGGAAGCAGAAGCGGAGCGTTCGCGCCAGGCGTCCGAGATCGAGCGTATCGCCATCCAGCAAAAGGTGGAACGCGAGGCGGAAGAGCGTTTGACGCAGGCGACATCGGGACTTGCCGACGGTCTCAAGCGTCTTGCCTCCGGCGATATGTTGTGCGAGATCGACGAGGTCTTCAGCGAACAATTCGAGACGCTTCGCCACGACTTCAACGATTCCGTGCGCCAGTTGCGTACTACGCTTGAAAGTGTGAGCCATACTGCGCGCAGCGTTCGCAGCGGTAGCGGCGAAATTTCGACCGCCTCGGACCAGCTTTCCAAGCGCACCGAACAGCAGGCTGCGTCGCTGGAAGAAACGGCCGCCGCGCTGGAGCAAGTCACGACCAACGTCAAGCAGACATCGGAACGCGCCAGCGAAGCACGCGAGATGGTTCGTCATGCGAGCGCTCGTGCGGAAACCTCCAGGCAAGTGGTATCGAACGCTGTCGATGCCATGCAGAAGATCGAAACCGCATCCAGCCAGATCAGCAACATCATCGGTGTCATCGATGAGATCGCGTTCCAGACCAACCTTCTTGCGCTGAACGCCGGTGTCGAGGCAGCCCGGGCGGGCGAAGCCGGCAAGGGCTTTGCGGTTGTGGCTCAGGAGGTTCGTGAGCTTGCCCAGCGTTCGGCCCAGGCGGCCAAGGAAATCAAGACGCTGATCGGCAACTCCGAGGCTGCGGTCAATCAGGGTGTTACTCTGGTCAACAATACCGGCGACGGTTTGAAGGAAATCGCGCAACTGGTTGTGGCGATAAACCAGCATATGGAAGCGATCGCAGTTGCCGCCAAGGAACAGGCATCCGGTCTTTCCGAAATCAATACATCCGTGAACCATATGGATCAGGTCACGCAGCAGAACGCCGCGATGGTCGAAGAGATGAACGCCGCGGGAGCAGGCCTCGCGGAAGAAAGCGGTCGTCTTTCCGAACTGCTGGCCCAGTTCCAGATGCGAACGCAGAGAGAGCAAGGCCGAAATGTATCTCGCGCAGCCTGATGATTTCAGGTCGAATCGACCTGAAATCTGAACCCGTCTCTCAATCAAAAAGATAAGAGCGGGATGCCGAAAACCGCGCGCACTTTCTGGCATCCCGCTCTAGTTTTTTATGCCCTTCGGCAGAGGGGCGTCGAACATGGCACGGCGATCCGCCATGTTGCATCGCAGTTGCAACGCATGGGGCGCCATGAAAACCGCATCGCTTCCGTCTCCCGCGCGGATCCTGAATTGCGCGCCGCTGCCGAAAGCGTTCTGAAAGACGGCGCGGGTTTGTCGTCTCTGATCGACGATTCAGTGCGCCGTCAGATCGATTATGGAAAGATCCAGGCCGAATTCATTGCAAGAGGGCTGCCCGGCTTGGCGGAGGCGGAACGAACCGGTATCCATCACACGACAGCGACCGTCATCGTGCTCGCCGTCCGTCACCACCGCGAAGAAGACTACCACTGATCACCGGTCGCTTACCGCCGCGCGCGGATTGATCCACGGTTCCTGATTGGAGCGCGCCAGCCGCTGTCTGCCGAGAATATGGTCCGCGGCCTTCTCGCCGGTCATGATCGACGGTCCGTTGAGATTGCCATAGGTGACATGCGGGAAGATCGAGCTGTCTGCGACCCGCAAGCCTTCGACGCCGATCACCCTTGTATCGGGATCGACAACCGCCATCGGGTCGTCCTTCGCACCCATGCGGCAGGTGCCGCAGGGGTGATAGGCGCTTTCCAGATGCTCGCGCAGGAAGGCGTCGATTTCGTCGTCCGTCTGGACCTTCTCCCCCGGCTGGATTTCCGGGCCGCGATAATGATCGAAAGCCTTCTGGCTGAAGATCTCGCGGGTGAGGCGCACGCAGTGGCGGAATTTTTCCCAGTCTTCGGCATGGCTCATATAGTTGAAGCGCAGCACCGGATCGGCCTTCGGATCGGCAGAGCGGAGCGTTACGCTGCCCCGCGATTTCGAGAGATTATAGCCGACATGCACCTGAAAACCGTGCGTATTGGCCGCCGCCTTGCCGTCATAGCTGATGGCGACCGGCAGGAAGTGGTACTGGATATCAGGCTGCGTCAGACCCGGCGCAGAACGCAGGAAGGCGCAGGCTTCGAACTGGTTGGAAGCACCGAGCCCGCCCTTGGAAAGCAGCCATTGCGCGCCGGCGACACCCTGCCAAAACCATGGCAGCCAGGAATAGAGCGACACCGGCTTGGTCGAAATCTGCTGGAAATAGAATTCCATATGGTCCTGCAGATTGGCGCCGACGCCCGGCCGGTCGACCTTTACTTCGATGCCCATGTCCTGCAGATGTCCGCCGGGGCCGATGCCGGACAGCATCAAAAGCTTCGGCGAGTTGAAGGAAGAAGCCGAGACGATCACTTCACGATTGGCCTTGACGATCTCGGTTGCGCCGCCGCGCTCGATCTCCACGCCCGTCGCGCGACCGTTTTCGATCACGATCCTGCGTGCAAAGCCCTTGATGAGTTCGACATTCGGCCGCTTCAGCGCCGGCTTCAGATAGGCGTTCGCAGCCGACCAGCGGCGGCCGCGATGGATGGTCTGTTCCATCAGCCCAAAGCCTTCCTGCTTGGAGCCGTTATAGTCCGCAGTCGTTTCGAAGCCAGCCTGTTTTCCGGCCTCGATGAAGGCATGAAACAGCGGGTTCTTCATCACACCGCGCTGCACATGCAGCGGCCCGTCCGCGCCGCGCCAGCCTTCCTCACCGCCGTGCGAATGCTCCATGCGCTTGAAATAGGGCAGCACATCCGCATAGGCCCAGCCATTGGCGCCGAGTTCCTCCCATCGGTTATAGTCTTCAGCGTGGCCGCGCACATAGACCATGCCATTGATGGACGATGAGCCGCCGATCACCTTGCCTCGTGGCGCTGTGATGCGCCGGTTGTCGAGGTTCGGCTCAGGCTCGGAAAGATAACCCCAGTTATAACGCTTCATGCTCATCGGCCAGGCAAGCGCTGCCGGCATCTGGATGAACGGCCCGAAATCCGAGCCGCCCGCCTCGATGACGATAACCGTGTTCTTGCCGTCTTCCGAGAGACGATAGGCCAGCGCCGAACCTGCAGAGCCCGAGCCGACGATGACGAAATCTGCCTGTTGCATGCTGTTCCCTTTGGATTGTCGTGTGCAACGGATGGATTTCCCCTCCCCAACGCCTCCCCACAAGGGGGAGAGGCTTAACTTGCCGCTCTGTCTTGCTACCCATCACACCACAACGGATGAGGTCGAACGCGACGATGCGGCCCGTTAGTCCCTCCCCTTGTGGGGAGGGGTTGGGGAGGGGACTTTTAGTCAGTAAGGTGAGACCACCGGCCCCATGCCGACATAAACCGTCTTCAGCTCGCTATAGTGCTCAAGTGCTGCCAGCGAATTCTCCCGCCCGAAACCCGACTGCTTCGAGCCGCCGAACGGTATTTCCACCGGGCACAGATTGTAGGTGTTGATCCATAGCGTGCCGGCTTCCAGCTGGTCGACGACGCGATGTGCGCGGGTCAGATCGGCCGTGAAGACGCCGCCCGAGAGGCCGAATTCCGTCGTATTGGCGCGCTTGATGACTTCGGCTTCGTCGTCGAAATCGAGCACGCACATGACAGGCCCGAAAATTTCTTCCCGCGCGATCGTCATTCCATCAGTCACATCGGCAAAGACCGTCGGCTGCACGAAATAGCCTTCGCCCGTCACATGGTTTGGAATGCCGCCGCCGGTCACCAGCGTTGCGCCCTCGGCCTTTCCCTTCTCGATATAGGCAAGCACCTTCTCGCGCTGTGCCCAGGAGACCATCGGGCCGAGCTGGCTGGCTTCGTCCATGGGGTCACCGATGAGGATCGCCTCGGTCCGCGCCTTCAGCCGTTTCAGGAATTCGCCCTTGATCTTCTTCTGCACGAAGACGCGCGTGCCGTTGGAGCAGACCTGGCCCGTCGAATAGAAATTGCCGAGCATCGCCCCACCGACGGCGCTGTCGAGATCGGCATCGTCGAAGACGATCAGGGGTGACTTGCCGCCGAGCTCCATCGTCACATGCTTCAGCTGGCCTGCAGCGGCAGCCGCTACCTTGCGGCCGGTCGGAACCGAGCCGGTCAGCGAAACCTTGGCGACATCGGGATGGTTGACGAGCAGCGGTCCTGTGCCCCGGTCGCCCTGGATGACGTTGTAGAGCCCCTTCGGTAGGCCGGCCTCATGCAGGATTTCGGCAATCTTCAGCGCGCCGAGCGGCGTTGTTTCCGAGGGCTTGAAGACCATGGCATTGCCGGCAACCAGCGCCGGTGCACCCTTCCAGCAGGCGATCTGTTGCGGATAATTCCAGGCGCCGATGCCGACGCAGACGCCGAGCGGCACGCGCTTCGTATAGGCGAAGTCCTGGCCGAGCGGGATGTGCGAGCCATTCAGCCCCGCCGGTGCTACGCCGCCAAAGAATTCGAAGGCGTCGGCGCCTGAGGTCGGATCGGCAACGATCGTTTCCTGGATCGGCTTGCCGGTGTCGAGCGTCTCCAGTTCCGAAAGCTCGCGGTTGCGCTCACGCATGATTTCGGCTGCACGCTTCAGGATGCGCCCGCGCGCCATCGGGCTCAGTGCCGCCCATTCCGGCTGGGCGCGTTTGGCAGCGGCGATTGCCTTTTCGACGATGGCGGGCGTTGCGGCATGCAGCCGGGCGATCACTTCGCCGGTTGCCGGATAGATGCTTTCGATGACGGTGCCGCCGTCATCCTCGACATATTCCCCGTCGATGAAGTGCGATGCTTTCGGCTGGGCTTTCATGTCTTTTGTCCCTGGCTTGGTTCGATCTGGTCGTCCCTTCTCCCCTCGGGGAGAWGGTGGCCCACAGGGCCGGATGAGGGGGCCGCAATCTCGGCCCTGCGTCGCTCACCCCCTCATCTGTCCTTCGGACATCTTCTCCCCGACGGGGAGAAGGGGAGGTGGCTGCCAAGAGCGCATTCACATAGTCTTCCGTCAGCGCGATCGAGGCTGCGATGCCGATCGGCGCCGATTTCAGACTTTGGCGGATATAGAGTCCATCGATCATCGCGGCCGCGCCCTCGGCAATGCGTTCTGCGGCATCTGCAGGGCAGAGCGACTTGAGCGGCGCAAGCAGGTTGGAGCGCAGGCGTCGGGCATAGATAACGAGGAAACGCCGCGTCTCCTCGGATCGCTGTGCCTCTGCATAGAAGGCGAGCCAGGCGGCGATCGTCTGTGGCGCGAACTGGTCGGCGTTAAAGCTGACGCGGATGATGGCCGAGATCCGTTCGCGCGGCGTTGCAGCTTGTCTCAGCGCTGTTACCGCGTCGTCGCGCAGCTGCCGTAAAAGGAAACGGATCGTCTCGATCAGCAGCTGTGCCTTGCTGCCGAAATAGTGATGCGCAAGCGCGGGCGACACACCGGCCCGCCGGGCGATGTCCGACATGGTGACGCTCAGCGAGCCGTGATCGCCGATCACCCGCAGCGCCGCATCCACAAGCGCCTTGCGGCGCACCGGTTCCATTCCGACCTTCGGCAAGCTCAGTCCTCCCGAGAATGCATGGAGCGTATTTTTGATTGACTGATCAATCAATAAAAATCTTTCACTGAATTGATCTCGCTCATCTCTTTCCGTGCGAAATTGTTGCAGCATATCTCCAGCAATCAGGAGGTGCGCCGATGGCTAATATTTACGACGGAATGCCTGCATCCCCGCTGCGGTCGAAATGGGTATGGTTCGTCGGTCTCGGCGTGTTGCTTCTCATCTGCGGCCTCGTCGCTCTCGGCAACCTGCTGATGGCGACCGTCGCTTCGGTCTTCTATGTCGGCATGCTGATGCTGGCAGGTGGTGTTATCTATCTCGTCCACGCCTTTCAGGTGCGCGGCTGGGATCACGTCCTCTTCTGGGCGTTGAGCGGCGTTCTCTATGTGCTCGCCGGCATATTCGCCTTCATCAACCCGATCCTCACCTCGGCAGCCTTGACGTTGTTTCTCGCCATTGCGCTGCTTATTGCCGGTGTCTTTCGCGTCTTCGTCGGTAGGCGTATGCGGCCGCTCAAAGGCTGGGGCTGGATTGTCGCAAGCGGCGTCATCACCGCCCTTGCAGGCTTCCTGATTGCGCTCGGTTGGCCGGTCAACAGCCTCTGGATCCTCGGCCTGTTCCTGGCAATCGATCTTATCGTTCAGGGCTGGACAATGCTCGCCTTCGGCCTAGGTATTCGGTCTTGAAACTGTGGAGAGAGGCCGCCGGATGGTCAGGTCCCAGCCGTTTCTTTTTTGACAAGAAGATGACGGGGTACTAAAATTCCGGAATTGAAGGCTGCTCCTGAGAAGGGCCGCGTCCTGTGCTGAGGCACTTCGGCATTGGCGCGCGTCGCCCCAGAAAGCCGAAAATGGACCCCCGAGGCAGTCTCTGCCGAAATAGAATGGGAGGAGAATTCCATGCCGATGGTCACCGTTTCCATCTCACCGCTCCAGGCAGCCGGCATCCGCGATGCTGTCGATCAAGGCGGATATGCATCGAGCAGCGAAGTCGTGCGCGAAGCACTGCGCCTGTGGGATGCCGCCCGTAAATTGGGCGAATATCGCAACGAAGTTCTGGCCGATGAAAGCGCACCCAGCGGCGGCAGATGCGTCGCCGATATGTTCGCCGATCACGAAGCGGAACACCGCCGCTCGGCTTGAGTAAGCCGTTGATTGAAAAAACAAAAATCTAATAAGCGCTCAGCGTGCATGAGCGTTTGCGCGTTCATAAAAGTTTCACACTGACGAAAGGGTTCGTTGACCCTTCTGCTCCATTGTCCGGCCGAAAAAGAAAAGGTTACAGTGGAGATTGGCATGTCTTTGGCTGCCAGCGTCGAACCGGGTGTCGTGCGTCGTTACGCTAGCGATCAAATCGTCACCCTCGCCAAACTCGTCGTCGAAAATGCGTTTCAGCCGATCGTCGAAGCCGGCACCGGCACGGTCTTCGGTTATGAATCCCTCATGCGCGGACAGGAGCGCATCGGTTTCGAAACGCCGATAGAAATCCTTGACGAAGCCCATGAGACCGGACAGCTCCTGCAACTTGAGCAAATGGTCGCGAACCGCGCACTCGCCAAGTTTGCGACGCTCTCGAATTTCGCGACCGCCACGCTTTTCCTCAATCTCGACGTTCGCCTCATCCCGCATGGCAATCGTCTTGTCGAGAGTCTGCTGCTGCAGCTGAAAACGGCGAATATCCCGCCGTCCTCCATCTGCTTCGAATTCTCCGAGCGCTTCGACAATACCAGCGTGCCCGAGTTCGCCGAACTCGTCTTGCGCCTGCGCAAGGCTGGCTTCAAGCTGGCGATCGACGATTTCGGCGTTGGCCACGGCGAGATGAAGCTGCTCTGCGATTACTCCGTCGACTACCTGAAGATCGACCGCCATTTCGTCGCCGATATCGATCGCAGCCCGCGCAAGCGGCACCTGTTGAAGAGCATCGTCCACATGGCCCACGTGCTCGGCACCCGCGTGATCGCCGAGGGCATCGAGACGGAAGCCGAATTTATCGTCTGCCGCGATTATGGCGTCGATCTCGTGCAGGGCTGGTTCATCTCCCGCCCATCGACGCATCTCTCAGAGCTCGTACCGGCCTACCCGCACTTGCAGGAACTCGGCAAGAACAAGGGCAACAGCCAGTCGCTCGATGAAATCCTCATCCGCAAGCAGATCGAAATGCTGCCGACCGTCTATGAGAGCGACGCCATCGACACGGTATTCGAGCTGTTCCGCCGCAACCCGCGCCAGGCCTACTTCCCGGTGCTGAACGCCAATGGTGAACCGCGCGGCATTATCCACGAGCATCACCTCAAGGAATATATCTATCAGCCCTTCGGCCGCGATCTCCTGAAGAACAAGGTCTATGAGCGCACCATCTCGCATTTTGTCGAGCGCGCGCCGATCGTCGGCCTCGACAGCGACGCCGACCAGCTGATGGCGATCTTCGCCAATATGGAAGGCAGCAACTGCCTGATCCTCACCGACAACATGCGTTATGCCGGTGTCGTTTCCGCCGCTTCGCTGATCAAGGTCATCAACGAAAAGCAGCTGAAGACGGCGCAGGACCAGAACCCGCTGACCGGCCTGCCGGGTAACCGCGCCATCCGTGATTTCATGCGCCATTCCGGCCGCGACGGCGATGAAGTGCGCCATTTCTGCTATTGCGACTTCGACAACTTCAAACCCTTCAATGATGCCTACGGCTTCCATCTCGGCGATCATGCGATCTCGCTCTTCGCCGCGCTGATGCGCCGTTACTTCTTCGCCGAGCGCCACTTCCTCGGCCATGTCGGCGGCGACGACTTCTTCATCGGCGTCGTCGGCTGGACGAAGGAGGAACTGACGGAAATCCTCGACCGTCTGATCAGCGATTTCCATGATGACGTGCTTGATTTCTATTCGGATGAGGACCGCGCCGCCGGCCGTATCCGCGGTCACGATCGCGCCGGCGCGGAAGCCTTCTTCCCGCTGATGCGCTGCTCGATCGGTGTTCTCGAACTGCCGGAAGGTCTCGTCATCGACGATATCAATCGCGTCAGCGCCGAAATCGCCCAGGTGAAGTCGAGCGCCAAGGAGAGCGACGAGGGCCTCATATTCCATAYGTTAGGCGAGGCGAATTGACGCCTCTGTTACTTCCGGCCTTCCCAAGCCCCGGACCCTGAATTATCTCCAATGCTTCGGAATAGGGAGAGCCGGGTCATGTCGTTGCCTTCGCATATGCGTTTTGTCGATCTGCCGTCTTTCGGCGGGCCGGAGGCGATGGTCATTGCAAACGGACCGGTGCCGGTGCCGGGCGAAGGCCAGATCCTCGTCCATACAGAGGCTGTTGGCGTCAACCGCCCTGATATTTCCCAGCGCCAGGGGAGCTATCCGCCACCGAAGGATGCGAGCCCCATTCTCGGCCTCGAACTTGCCGGCGAAGTCGTTGCGATCGGCCCTGGCGTGACTGGCTATGCGCTGGGCGACAAGGTCTGCGGCCTCGCAAACGGCGGCGCCTATGCCGAATATTGCCTTCTGCCCGCCGGCCAGGCACTGCCTTTCCCTAGGGGATACGATGCAGTGAAGGCGGCTGCTCTTCCGGAGACTTTCTTTACCGTCTGGGCAAACCTCTTCCAGATGGCCGGTCTGACGGAAGGCGAGAAAGTGCTGATCCATGGCGGTTCCAGCGGCATCGGTACAACCGCCATTCAGCTCGCCAAGGCCTTCGGCGCCGAGGTATATGCGACCGCCGGCTCCAAGGAGAAGTGCGAGGCCTGCGAGAAGCTCGGCGCCACGAGGGCCATCAACTACAAGCAAGAGGATTTCGCCGCCGTCATCAAGGAAGAGACCGGTCACGGCGTGGATATCGTCCTGGACATGATCGGCGCGGCCTATTTCGAAAAGAACATCGCCTCGCTGGCCAAAGACGGTTGCCTGTCCATCATCGCCTTCCTGCAGGGCGCGGTTGCCGAAAAGGTCAACCTGGCGCCGATCATGGTCAAGCGCCTGACGGTGACCGGCTCCACCATGCGCCCGCGCACGGCAGAGGAGAAGCGGGCGATCCGCGACGATCTCCTGTCCGAAGTCTGGCCGCTTCTCGAAGCCGGCACGGTCGCGCCCGTCATCTACAAGACCTTTGCCTTCCAAGATGTGGCCGCCGCCCATCGGCTGATGGAGACCAGCAACCACATCGGCAAGATCATGCTGAAGCTCGGTTGAGCGATAGCGCCGCGCCGATGGCAATCAGCCCGGGCACGGCCATGATCAGATAGAGCCAGCCTGCAGCTGAAAGCGCCCCTGCAACGCCTCCCGGCTCTACCAGTCCTGCGCCATTGGCGATGACGCCGGCAAAGGCCGCGCCGAAGGCGCTGCCGAGCGAGCTCATGGTCGGGATTGCCGCCGACGCTTTGTCCTGCTCGCTGTCGATTACGAGCTTCAGAACCTTAGCGACGAGATGCGCCCAGCCAAGGCCGATCCCGAAACCCATCATGAACATGGCAACCGCCGCCGGTCCAAGGATCGCGAGATGCGCATCAGTATTTTCGCGGGCGAGGAAGATGGCGAGTGCGGCTGTTGCCGCGGCCTCCGTCACACAGCCTGCAATAACTGCCGCGTTGGCTTTCCGGCCGGAGAAGGAGCCGCTGGAGAAAGCGGCCACCGTCCATCCGAGCGCGACCAGCGCCACCAGATAGCCCGAGATCAGCGGCGTCACCCCGTGCAGGACCTGCAGGAAATAGGGAATGAAGATATCGCTGACCAAAACGAAGGTCAGACCGAGCATTGTGAGGTACACCCGCGAGATCGGTCGACTGAGCGTTACCGCGCCTGATGGCAGCAGCCGGTTGTCTCCCTTGCGTTCGATGACGAGCATCGCGCCGACGGCGACGACCGAAACGGCGATCAGCGCGATCTTCGCCGTTGTCATCTCGACCGTGCCCGCGGTGCTGACCAGGAGCACCGCCGCCAGCAACAGGCAGATCTGCATGACAGGCACCTTCGTCTGTTCGCGGTCGTCCTCGGCCTCTGGTAGCAGCCGCGGCGCCAGCATCGCCATCAGTACGCCGAGCGGCACGAGCACGGCGAAGGCATAGCGCCAGCTGCTGCCATGCGCAAAGAAGCCACCGAGCGTCGGCCCGATGACGGTCGACACACCCCAGATCGCCGCATAGAGCGTCGAAGCCTTGGGCCAGAGCGGCTCGGGATAGACAAAGCGGATGAAAGCGTAACAGAGGGCGGCAAGTGCGCCGGTGCCGAAACCCTGCACCGTTCGGCCGATCAGCACGACCGGCATCGAAGGTGCAACAGCGCAAAGCAGGCTGCCGACACCGAAGACCACGGCCGCAACAATATAGACATTGCGCAGACTAATGCTCTTCGGTCGCATCGCCATGAAGATCGACCCCAGTATGGTGGCAGCGATATAAAGTGTCGTCACCAGGGAAAACAGCTCAAGCCCACCGATGTCCCGCACGATGCTCGGCGCGATCGTCGCTGTAATGTAACTTTCGACGGCTGAGATCGTCATGCCGCCGCCAAGCATCAATGTCGCCGGCAACAGCGAGGGAGAAAACAGCTGGAAGAGGGAGGTTGACGAGCCGGGTGGCTCCAAGGCGGTCTCGGACATGATGAATCCTTGCGTTTTTCCTGGCTCGTGATTATTTTCCAAGCTATTAATTGGAAAATTGCATGAGCCTCGGATTAAAACAAGAGATAACTTGGAAATATGCGCCAGTCTCCCGTCAACCGCATCCTGATCCTGTTGAAGACCGGAGGGCCGCAGCTCGCTGCTGCAGTCGGCGATGCGCTCGGCATTTCCGGTGAGGCCGCCCGACAGCAGCTTGCCAAGATGGCGGAAGAAGGGCTGGTGGAACCTGTCACCGTCGCCGCCAGGGGCAGGGGGCGCCCAAGCCAGCTCTGGCATCTTACGGCTGAGGGTAACAGGCATTTTCCGGATGGCCATGCTGAACTGACGGCAACCTTGCTGACGACTGTTGTCGAGCAGCTCGGCCCCGCCGCGCTCGATGCAGTCATTGCCGCCCGCGAAAACGAAACGCTGCAGCGCTATCGCGAAGAGCTTGCCGGCAGGCCGGATCTTGCCGCCCGCGTCGAGGGGCTCGCCGCCATCCGAAGCCGCGAGGGCTATATGGCCGATAGCTGGCAGGAGAGCGACGGATCATTGATGCTTGTCGAAAACCATTGTCCGATCTGCGCGGCGGCGACGGTCTGCGCCGGCTTCTGCCGTTCGGAAATCGAAACCTTCCGCAGCGTGCTTTCGGCCAATGTCGAGCGTAGCGAGCATATCCTGCTTGGCGCGCGCCGCTGTGCCTATCGGATTACCCCGAGATAGAGCAATTCCCGGAAAAGTGTCGTTCGGTTTTCCATAAGGAATTGCCAAGAAGAGAGATTTATGCCGGCTGGCGCACGCGACTGCCGCTTTCCAGATAAAGCAGGATCACGATGGTGACGATGCCGACAGCGGCGCCGACGAAGGCCGTGCCGGAATAATCGGTGACTGCCGTTCCCAGAGCGAAAACACCTGCGGCGACGCCGATGCCGATAAAGGTGTTGAGCGAGATCAGTGAACTGCCGAGCCCCGGCCGGTCGGCGATGAGATCCTGCAGATAGGTGATCGGCAGGCTGAGGATCGCAGCCGCCCCGCAGGCGTTGAGACCAAGCAGCGCATAGAGCTGCCAGGGTGCGGTGGCAAAGCCGAGCAGCACCAGGTACAGACAGTAGAGCACCGAGCCGAAGGCCAGCACATGCACCGTATGGAAGCGCCGCTGCACCAGCCCCCACATCATCATGAAGGGCATTTCTAGGAGGGCCGTCAGGCCTGACAGGAAGCCGACGTCGACGACCGAGCCGCCGATCGAGTGCACGATGATGAGCGGTGCGACCATGCCGTTCAGCCGCTGCAGGCCGARCAGCAGCGACATGACGAAGACACGCTGGAAAACATCGGGCGCAAAGACCCGCTTTAGCGAGGCGAAGAAACCCGGCTGGTTGGGCATCGTCTCGCGCGCCGGACCGTTGCCGGGTGCGAAGAAGAAATAGAGGCAGAAGCAGGTCAGGCTTGCCAGCGCCGCAACCGCGTAGGCCGGAGTCATCGATGGCGAGGTCACCAGCGCCAGGCCGACCAGCCCCGGCGCCACCGCCCATGAGCCGGAATAGAGCGCCCGCACCGTCGAAGTGATGGCGACCGCCTCGCTGCGGGCCAGCTGATTGGTGCGCGCCCGCACGCTCGCAAAGAGCAGCGAATAGGTGGAATTGCTCATCGGCACTAGAAACAGCACCGAAAGGATGAAGATGGCGGGACTGTGGATGAGCGCGATCGATCCGAAGCCGATAATGCCTGCAACCGAAAGCGCCAGCACCAGCGGCCGTCTTTCCGTCAGCCTGTCGGACCATATGCCGAGCGTAAGGCTGATCGCGACATTGACGACGGCAGCGGCAAACACCAGCGCCGAATAGGCGCCGTCACTCATGCCGAGTTCGCTGATGCCGATGATCGACTGATAGGGGACGGTCGAGGCATAGGTGAAGGCGAGTGCAACCAGGGTGACGGTCGGAATGCGGATGCGGCTGTCGCGGATGATGGAAGAAAATGAAGATGGCATGAGAACGAGTCCTGATGCCCTATCTCTAGCTCCATCGTGCCTACACGGAAAACGATAGCTTGCCGCAACAACAGTCACTTCGTGTGATGGTTGTTTAGATGCTGTGATCGGCCGGCATGCAGCGCAAATTCCATTGGCTTTCGGAAAGCGAGGGGCTATGCCCTCAGTCTCCCTGCCAACAATCCGGATTCTCGCCCATGTCCAATCCCGTCCTCGTTGAAGTCACCCGAGGTTCGCTCGTCGAAAGCCGCCATCGCGGATCGGTTGCGATCGTGGATGGCGATGGCCGTGTCGCCTTTTCGCTGGGTGTTATCGAGGCTGGCGTCTTTCCGCGCTCGGCCTGCAAGGCGATGCAGGCGCTGCCGCTGGTCGAAAGCGGCGCGGCGGATGCCCATGGGTTCGGCAACAAGGAACTGGCTCTCGCCTGTTCCTCCCATAGCGGCGAGGACGAACATGTGGCGCTCGCCGCCTCCATGCTCTCGCGAGCCGGCCGTGACATGGACGCATTGGAATGCGGCGCGCACTGGTCCTCGGACCAGAAGACGCTGATCCACCAGGCGCGCACGCTGGAGAAGCCGACGGCGCTTCACAACAATTGCTCCGGCAAGCATGCCGGCTTCGTCTGCACATGCTGCCATCAGGGCATCGATAGCAAGGGTTATGTCGGATACGACCATCCGCTGCAGCAGCAGATCCGCGACGCCATGGAGAACCTGACGGGTGCAGCACTCGGCCATGACAATTGCGGCACCGATGGCTGCTCCATTCCGAGCTATGCCGTGCCGCTGAAGGCACTCGCCCACGGCTTTGCGAAGATGGCGACCGGCAATGGCCTCGGTCGTGAGCGTGCAAAAGCATCCCGCCGCCTTTTCGAAGCCTGCATGGCAGAGCCCTTCTATGTCGCCGGCACCGGCCGCGCCTGCACAGTGCTGATGCAGATCGCCCCCGGACGGATCTTTTGCAAGACGGGCGCCGAAGGCGTCTTCTGCGCTGCCATCCCGGAACAGGGTATTGCGATCGCATTGAAGTGTGATGATGGTACCACCCGCGCTGCCGAAGCCATGGTTGCAGCGACACTTGCCCGCTACTTCGAAAAGGGCAGCAAGGAACATGCTGCGCTGACCGCTCTGGCAAATAAATCGATGCACAACTGGAATGGCATCCATGTCGGTGATGTCAGGGTGACCTCGGCTTTGACCGAGTGAGCGCAGGTCAACAAGGAAAATATCTGGATGGCAAGATTCGGATCGTTCGGTGTCGTTGCCGTCACGGCATTCTGGGCAGGGGTTGGGTGCGGCGCAGGCGGCAGAATCCTCCGGCGGTTCGCCTAACCCGCTCCTTGGCAGTTTGACGACTGAATCCAAATGTCAAATCCTGGTCGACGCGATGCGCGACAATAACCAGACAGTCATCAATGAGGGTGCCAATGCCGTCATCATATCGGTGATGGAGCATTTCGATGTCATAAGGCAGAAATTCGGCGAGAGGGAAGCCCAGCAGCTCATCGAACGATCATTCAGGGGATGCCTTAGTCATCCCGATGAAACAATCTTCAGCCAGGGGCGCGCCTCGTTTCAATCGATTCTTCAAGAGATCAGCCAGCCTGGCTACGGCGACGAACCTGGGCTGGATGATGTCGCCGTTCCCGCAAATGTGCAGGCAACGGSCGCAAAGCTGCAGGCGATACTGCCCAACGGACCTGTCGCACTGGAGGCCAGCATTACGAGGACGAGCAGCACAAGACCCGGTCACCAGGTCACCCTCGTCGTCAAACCAGGCAAAAGCGGGACGACCCGGGTTCGTGAAGTCTATAGTCCAAGCTTCGTCATGGACCGTGAAGAGGTGGGTCCAGTGCAGCTGAAATCCAAAAACAATCAGCGGGGCTTACACGGCCCTCAGGAAAACCGGAGGATAACGATCACGACAGCATTGACGTTGACCGTCTCGGCTTGGGCTGCTGATGCCTCCTTTTCCTTCGGTACGGAAATGTCGGGAGGAGCCGGGCTTCAAGAAACCTCCTGCATGATTGGCCGGTCGGTCGAAGCGAAGACTGTCCACGCTGCTCTTGAAGGCCGCGCCTGGCCGCTGCAGTGCGACCATACAAGCWGGAAGGAAAGCGGATATTATATCGAGGAACTTCGCTACTTCTTGGTCATGCACAGTCAATCCGATGATCTCGGCGCCTCTGATTACTCGATCGACAGCATCGAAATCACACGTTGAATCGTAGGTCAAAGGATCACGCTGTTCTCTGTCTCACAGGGCAATCACGCTGCCAAGATCGCAGCGTTGAGATCGCGATAGGGCTTCAGCCGTTCGGCCGGCATTTCCGCTGGCACGATCAGCCCCGCCACCTCGCTGACGGCCAGCACCGGGCAGGGTGAAACGAGATCGAATTTCTCCGCGGTCAGCAGCACATGCGTCTCCGCTGAACAGCGGGCAATGTGCCGCTTGATTGCCGCCTCCTCGAAATCACCGGTCGAAAATCCGTGCACGGGATGAGCGGCCGTCACCCCGAGGAAGAAGATATCCGGCCGCAGAGCGGAGATCGTCGCCATCGCGACCGCGCCTGTCGCCACCATCGAGTGCTTGTAGAGCCTGCCGCCGCAGAGGATCACCTCGGCCGTCGGGTAATGCTCCAGCTCGGCGGCAATCGTCGGGCTGTGCGTGGCGATGGTGAGGGGAATGTCTCGCGGCAGATGGCGCGCCACTTCCGCCGTCGTCGTTCCGCCGTCGAGAAATACCATCTGCCCGGCTTTCACCATCTGCGCCGCCTTTGCGCCGAGCCGGGCCTTGATCTCGGAAGCGACTTCACTGCGGGCCGTGAAGTCGGGCAGATCAGGGGCAATGGGCAAGGCGCCGCCATGCACGCGCTTCAGCAGCCCTTCCGCCGCCATCTCCCGCAGATCGCGGCGGATCGTATCCTCCGAGAGTTCGAAATCCTCCGCCACCCGCTTGGCAATCACCTGCCCGTCGCGGCGCAGGATATCGAGGATGAGGGCCTTGCGTTGGCTGGTCAGCATGAATGCTCCTGCACGAAAATCTACGAAGTATCGCGAATATGCACGAATTGACTCGACATTCAAGAAATATCGTGCATTTTCGCGAAATCCCGTGCATGAGGCCGGGAGTCGATGGAGTAGATCATGTTAATTTTGATTGCCGGGCCCTACAGGTCCGGAACGGGCGATGACCCGGCAAAGATGGCTGCCAACCTCAAGCGCCTGGAGGAGCCGTCCTGCGCACTTTTCCGGGCAGGCCATGTGCCGATGATCGGCGAATGGGTGGCCTTGCCGATCTGGCATGCGGCCGGGGGAAAGTCTGTCGGAGATGATCTCTACGAGGAAATCTTCCATCCGGTGGCCGGCCGGCTGCTGCAGCTCTGCGAGGGCGTGCTGCGCCTGCCGGGCGATTCCAAAGGGGCGGATAACGACGTGCGCATCGCCACCGAGCGCGGCATTCCGGTTTGGTACCGGCTGGAAGATGTGCCAGGCTGCGCCTGAGTGTCGCTTATTCTGCCCGCCGAGGTGAAGAGAAAGCACGGCTCTATCTTTCGCCGGCCCTGAAGCTCACGCTATAAGGCTCCCCGAAAAGGGGAGTCTCATCATGCTTACACTTTATTTCGCACCGGGAAGCTGCGCGCTTGCAAGTCTTATCGCCCTTGAGGAATCCGGCCTCTCCTTCGACGCCAAGAAGGTCAATACGCGGGAAAACGAACAGCGTTCGGAAGCCTATCTGAAGATCAATCCGAAAGGTCGCGTTCCAGCCCTGGCGACCGAACGTGGCGTGCTGACCGAGAATACGGCAATCCTTGCTTATATCGCCCAGATCGCGCCAGCCGCAAAGCTTGGCCCGATCGACGATCCCTTCGAGTTTGCGCGACTGCAGGCTTTCAACAGCTACATCTCGTCGACCGTGCATGTGAACCATGCCCACCGCCCGCGCGGGTACCGTTGGGCCGATGACGCCGCCGCGCTGGAGGCGATGAAGGCCAAGGTGCCGCAGACCATGACCGAAAGCTTCGAACTGATCGAGGCAAGCCTGTTCCAGGGTCCGTGGGTCATGGGCGACGCCTATACGGTCGCCGATCCCTATCTCTTCGTCATGACTGGCTGGCTGCCATCCGACGGCGTCGATCCCTCGGTTTTCCCGAGGGTCAGCGAACATTACGGCCGCATGCTGGAGCGCCCCGCGGTACAGCGCGCACTTGCACGCGAAAAAGTCTAAGCCCTATAGGCGAATATCAACTTCTTCGGCGCCCGGTACGTCCAGGCGTCGATCAGCCGCTGCTTGAGTTCGTCGTCGTCGATAACGGCAATCCGGACCGGCAGATGCGGCCAGCCGACATAGTGGTTCGTCTGATAATAGATATCGGGCGCCATCGTCAGCAGGTGTTCCTTGTGGTCGATCGGGATCGAGATCACCACCGTTTCATCGTTCTTGACCGCGACGAAACTTTTGCCACCGACCTTCAGCGCCGGGCTGCCATAAGAGGTACTTTCCTCGATGCCAGGCAGGCCTGCCTCCGTTGCCAGCCGCCTCAACCGCGCCAGAATGCCTTCCACACTTTCCGTCATGCCGCCCGCCCTGAATATTCCTGAACGGGAATATATTACAGTTTCAGACGCATTTCTCTAGTTGTCGTTGTGGCGTGCGGTGCGACGCGGGCATCGGCAAAGGCAGGTCTGCAAGCTCGCGCTGTGACATGGCAACGATATCAGGGTGATCGAGCAGATCGACATCCCAATCATATTCGGTCGGTGAGCTACTCGTACCAGGATTTGGTTGGCTCCAGAAAAACTTCAGCAGTGTCATCTCGGCTCTCGCTTTCTCAAAGCGTGGTACGGCCATCGGCGCGAGCAGGATCATCGGCCTCGACGGCTCATTCTATCCAATGCCTTCGGAGATAATCGTCTTGTGCTGTCAATATCGGCGATGAATATCCGCTTTTCAATTGAGATTACCGGTTCCATACTATAGGAAAACTATATGAGAAATCTCAATTCCGTACATCTCAATGGCCTTCGCGCATTGGAGGCCGTTGGCCGGCTGGGCTCGCTTCAGGCGGCCGCGGATGAACTTGGCGTCTCCGTCGGCGCCGTCAGCCAGCAGGTCATCAAGGCTGAAGCACAGCTCGGCCGGCTGCTCTTCGAGCGCACGCCGAAGGGCATGCTGGCAACGGAAGCAGGCGCTCCCGTTCTTGCCGCCCTGAACGAAGGCTTCCTCCGTCTTGCGGAAGCTGTCTCGATGGCGCAGCGCAAGGACGAATGCATCCTGACCATATCGGTGGCGCCTGTTTTGGCTGCCCGCTGGCTGGTCTGCCGGCTGGACAGGTTCATGGAACGCCACCCGGAAATCAACCTGCGCCTCGACGCGACCACCAAACTCGTCAATCTGGCCGCCTCCGACATCGATGTCGCCATCCGGGTCGGCAAGGGACATTGGCCGGGCGTGAAGGTCGAGCATCTCTTGGACCAGGTGGTGTTTCCTGTCTGCTCCCCCGAGATGGCCGCGAAGCTGAAGGAGCCGGCCGATATCCTGAAACTGCCGGCCGTCATCGATGCTCACGCCATGTTCACATGGGATGTCTGGATGCAGGCAGCCGGTCTCTCTGGCGCGCCGCCTGCCGTGCGCCATGTGTTCAACGATGCCTCGCTCTGCCTCGATTCGGCGATTGCCGGGCAGGGCGTGATGCTCGCCTGGCAGACGCTTGCGGGCTTTTCATTGCAGGAAGGCAGGCTGGTCGCACCCTTCGGCATTCGCGCCAATACCGGCGACGGTTATTATTTCGTGAGTGCCGAAGGCAGCCGTGAGCCGAAGAAGGTGCGCGACTTCAAGGCCTGGATCCGCGAGGAAATGGCTGAAACGGCCGCGGTCTTCGGCTGATCCTCAGATTTCGACCGGCTCCAGCGAGCGCTTGCGCTGCATCTCCAGATAGGCCGGGCGCGACTGGCAGCGCCTGATCCAGGCATCAATGTTCGGATGCGCGTCGAAGAGAGCAGTTTCGCTCTGGGCGTAGCGCAGCACTTCCGCGATGTTGAGGTCGACGACCGTAAAACGCCCGCCGAGGATCCAGTCCTTGCCGTCGAGTTGCTTTTCGAGGACCGAAAGCGGCCGCCTCATGGTGCGGCAGGCGACATCGATCACCGCGCGTCCCGCCTCGGTGTTTTCGTTGCCGTTATCATAGGTCGAAACGATCTTGCCGGTGTTGCCGTCGAGCTCGGAAACCGCCCAGATGGTCCACATCGCCATCAAACCGTCCTCTTCGACGGTTTTGCCGCCGAGATCGCCACCATATTTTCGCGCGAGATAGAGAT
>NZ_JBFUBG010000101.1:0-22061 GCF_056405875.1 Rhizobium sp. P1_E6
GTCACTGCGCGTCTGCGCGGTGAATGACACATCTGAGGTGAGGGGTGTTCGCTAGCCCAAAAGTCGCCGCCAGATGCCGGACAGGACCCGAGGCTTTTACGATGTGGAGTGCCCATCAGATGATAATGGGGTGGTGGGCACTAGGCAGGGGGCCGTTCTGGTACCCCCAATCATTCCTGAACTTCTTCTGGCTCTGGCAGCTTAAAGTTCGCTGCGTCGTAATCGTAGGTTTCCACGATTATATCGGACGAAAACTCCCACCGCTGGTATTTTCGGATTATCTTGAGGATTCTTCCATCAGCATTTGAAATCTATATGTCGGAGCGAGCCTCATTCGGGAAACGATGCCACAGCGCCTTATAATGCTTCGCCGATATTGAGTTCAGCATGACCTTTCTGACGAAGCGGCACTCAGTGTACTTCGGCCCTCGTCCCATGTCATCGATCGGATAGACTTCCGGGTTGAATGAGGTCCACTTACCGCCGCGAATCTGTCGTTCATAACCGTATGGCTTATCGACAACCGTTTCCATGAACGGTTTCTCATCCTCTCGTCGGTACATAAGCACATGAAAGGCAGCCGAGCCGTGTGTTTTGAGATAGGCGCCATTCACATCCCTGCAGGAAGGGTCCTGCACCACCGCGGAACTACTTGAGTCACCTGAGGCCAGCATGACCTCTGCTGAAGCGAACAACGCGAACGCAGCAAGGAAAAGCACTTTCAAAGACATGTTTCTAATCCCCCGATCATATCAATTTGCGTGCTGCAATCTTGAAGTCAATCACCGTTTGATGATGGGGTGGCGGTGGGGTTATTGCTCCATTGCAACAGCCTGGATACACCTCGACAATTCACCGGTTGCCGAGGGAGCATCCATGATTCTTTTCAAATGCGTTCTGGCGACACTGATAACGCTTGGTCATGCGATGGGACCGCGGGATGAAGATCCGCTGGCCAGTTGCAAAAGGCTTCAACTCTCGTTCTGCAGCGATGAGGCTGAGAAACCGCAGCCGCCATCGACCGCGAATTGAGGTCGATCGATAATCGGGTGGTGGGGAGTTGCGGACAGAGGCCCTTGACGATTAGAGGTCCGTCCGGGTTAGGCTCACGTCAGGCGCATATACCCCGAGATGCGTTCCCCAGCCGCGTACGACGATGCCAATGCCCGGTCTCAAACTTGATCTGATGCTCTGAGGAACGTTGCACACTCGGCCGATAAGAAAAGGCATGTCTTCCAAGTGGACGGGAGCGCGGCAGATCCCTCCACCGTAAGTGGTTGCATTCTGTACAGTAAAAGGAAGCGCAACTTCATGGCCTACGAATAGTGGGAGCAGCATCGGCCAAATTAACAGGATATTGCCTCCCACAAAGTAACCGACAAACGGGCTGGTTATGATGGTGACGAGGCGCTTCAGTCTGCTCACCCCAAGCTGTCTGCCGCCTTTCCAAAAAACCCAAACAAAAAGCGCCGCAGACAGGGAGCCCGCGATAGTTCGCAGAAGATTTGTCTCTGCCACCCACTCGGCAGACGGAACGAAATTGAAAACGCCCACCACAATCGACGACGAAACGCCGAGCAGAAACCAGGAACAAATAAAAATAACTAAGGACAGAGGAATCAGCAAATTCCGTGGCTTGATAGAACCGTTCACAAGCGCCTCGCAATCGATCGGCCGATTATCTTATGCGGTTCATAGCCGATCGCCGGTTTGCGAAGCAAATGATGATCGGGTGGTAGGACTAGCTTCGGATTTCAACTTAACGTAATCGTCGGCCCGACGTGACGCGGGGGTTAACAAAGATGCATTTGAGAAAAGTATTGCAAGCAGCCGCGGTCGCTATTTTGCTTCCGTTTGGCGCTGGGGCAGCAGACTGGACCGAACTGGTTTTTCCGAGTTTGAATGACTGCCTTCCAGAGCCGCAAAAACTCTTCATCGACGGAGAGACTAGAAAATTCGTCACCGAGGGGATCGCTGTAGACATTAGGAAATATCTTGATGTCAAAAAAGCAAAGGTCAGTAACGAATGTAAAAAGCGAGAAGATACTTCTGCAGCATTCGAGACAAGGGGAACCTTCTACGGGAACAAATACCGATCAATAAAAATTCCACTGGGCGGACATTGTGATTGTTTCACCTGCGGACTCTATATGATCGAATTTGAAAACGATGCTGAGACCGTCAGGTCGTCGATCTTTGCCAAGACGGGCGTTCACCTAAAGATTGCTCTGGACGAAGAAGTTGACGTTATGCCCGAGCCTGGGTTGGACGAGAATGGTGAGGATCCGGTAAGAAGGTTGGCTGGCCACATTCTCCGGCAAGGAAACAAAAGCTCGTTCGTCTGCGATCTGACTTGGTAGATGATTGAAAAACTGCAGACTGCTTTCACCGAATCCCGGCGAGCATTCGTCAACGCCCGATGAAGGGGGGGTGGGGATCAGACAGCGAGCGAGTCTTCATCTCAAGCGCCATTTTTCCGCGAAAAAAGCGATCTCATGATCTTATAGAAATCCCTAAGAACCTGCATTTCGGAGTAGACGCGTCGATACTGGTCATATGGTACGTCCCAAGGAGGTGCAGGCGGATCTCTTTCGTTGCTCCTAACTCCCCAGGGCCCAACGCTATCGTCTCGTGGGTTCTGCGTTTTTCTCGGTAGCTCGTTATTCTCGTCCCGCTCTGTCGTCATTTGATATTCTTAACACCCCGTCATGCTTGAGCCGTCCAACGTCGCGGCCGCGCTCAAAAATTCGATGCCCATTTGGCGGATAGAATAGTGCACTCTCGCTGCAAGTCATCGCCGCACTTACTCTGGATGATGAGGCGGTGGGGTATGGCCCTTTGCGCCGCCATTAGCGGACATTGCCTCCATCGCAGAACGTTGTTAGGGATACTCGGCTTTGTGCCGTCAGCGCTTCTAGAATTCCAATCACCTCCTGGACGACAAAAGAGCAAGCATGCTGTTAGTTGGTGCTATGTTGGGCGTGCTCGCCCTGGGCGTTCTATCGGTTATAGCCGCTATCGCAGTCGTCTTTCTTGGGTTGCGCCGCCTTTGGCGATGGACGCATCCGAACCAGTTCGCGCTGCGAGGTCTCATTATTGCTTTTGGTCTGGGCGCTATCGTATTGCCCTACGTTGCCATCAAAATTAGCGAGCGAAACTATATTCTCGCACGTGTTCCCGAACCGCTCGAAGTGGCGGAGATCGAGTACCGCCTGGAAGAAACCTGGGGCGTCGGTTTCATGCCCGGAGACAACGAGACTGGTTTCGTTGTCTATCGACTGACCGGTGACAGCGCAGACTGGGCACGGAAACAGGGGAGCCGGTTGGGCGATATGCTGCAGGGAGCAAAGGGAGCATGGCGTGAAACTCCCGTTGACGACTCGAGCGACCAGACAGCAGTAGACCGATGGCATCCCTACGACGACGATCCGCAGATGATGGCCGTACCGCCCTTTGACCACCACCCTCCCACAATACTCGAATTCCTGGGAAAATACGGCTTCGAGATCCCGATTAAAGGAGGGCGCGATAACGAAGCCAACCGGTCGATCCGGTCAACTGGTTCATTTTATTTTTATGGAAAGGGGGGTAGTGTCACGATTGTAGATCCGGATCGGGGCAAAGTTTATTTCGCCTATGCTGGGTGAGCATCTACGACTAGCCCATTATTGATTGGCGAGTTTCTCTACAACCGCGCCACCCGCCGCAAATGCTCCGCAGTCGTCGTGGCAAACCCAAAAAACTCCAAATAAGCCGGTATCTGCTCAAACAGCATATCCGTCCCCACCTGATACCCGCATCCTCGCTCCTTTGCGGCTGCGAGAAACGGCGTAATCTCCTCCTTCATCACCACTTCGCCGACGAACATCTCGGGCGAAAGCCTGTTCACATCCAGCGGCAGCGGGTCGTCCTTGCGCATGCCGAGCGGCGTGGCGTTGATGACGATGTCGAATCCATCCGGGTCGTTGGAGCCTGTGGTGACCCTGGTTGCGGGGTAGTAGGTGTTGAGGCGGGTTTTCAGGCCTTCGAGTGCGGCCTCGTTGTCGTCGTGGAGTGCGAGGTGGCCGATGGCGGCGGAGGCGAGCGAGGCGGCGATGGCGGAGCCGACGCCGCCGGCGCCGATGAGGAGGGCTTTGGTGCCTGCGATGATCTGGCCCTTGCGCTTGAGGCCGCGCACGAAACCTTCGCCGTCGAACATGTCGCCGATGAGTTTGCCGTCCTTGCCGAGCTTGATGGCGTTGCAGGAGCCGGCCACGCGGGCGTTGGTGGAGATTTCGTCGAGCAGATCCAGGGTCGGGATCTTGTGCGGCATGGTGATGAGGGCGCCGTGGATGTTGGACAGGCGGAAGACGAGCTTCAGGAAGGCGGGGTAGTCTTCCGGCCGGCAGCCCATCGGCACGACGACGGCGTCGATGCCCTGTTCCTCGAAATAGGGATTGTAGATCAGCGGCGCCTTGAAGCTTTCCGTCGGGTAGCCGAGATGGGCGATCAGCCGTGTGGTGCCGCTAATCATGGGGTTTCGCCTTTTAGGAATATAGTCCTTCCCGTGCCGGCGGACGCCTTGATGGCCTCGATGACCTCAAGGGTCGCAAGCCCTTCACGGCCGCTGACGAGGGGCGCGGCAGTCCCATCGATGACATCGCAGAAATGCTGGAGCTGCAAAGTCAGCGGATCGGCCGGAGTGACGGGCAGGCGCTCTTCGGTGAGTTTTTCGCGCCAGTCGGGGCGGCCGGCATTGGTCCAGAGCGTGAGATCGGGGATGGCGAGCGCGCCTTCGGTGCCGCCGATCTGGTAGCAGAACTGGTCTTCCCGGGGGAAACCGGGGTTTTCGCCTGAGGTCCGCTCCCAGCTCCAGGGCGAGGGCACGGCATCCGACGCGCTGAGGGTGGCGAGCGCGCCGCTTTCGAAACGCAGGAGCACGACGGCGGTGTCTTCGACCGCATGGCCGCGGGCGGCATTGGATTCCATCGCATGCACGCTTTCGACTTCGCCGAAGAGATGGCGGAAGAGATCGACATCATGGATGAGGTTGATGAAGATCGGCCCGGCGCCCGGTTCGCGGCGCCATGTCACTTCGAAATAGTCATCGGGCTTGGCGACCCAGAAGCTGCCGTGCACGGAGCGGATGCGGCCGAGCCGGCCGCTCTCGATGAGGTGTTTGGCCTGCCTGATAATGGGATTATGGCGGCGGTGGTGGCCGACGAGGATGGGCACGCCGGCCTGTTCGGCACGGCTCACAAGGCCTGCGGCTGCCCTGGCATCGTCAGCAAGAGGTTTTTCGATGAGAACGGGGATGCCTGCTGCCATCACATCGTCAGCGTTTGCCACATGCAGCTGGTTGGGCGTTGCGACGATGACGCCATCGGGCCGCGTGTTTGCCAGTGCTTCGGCAAGGCTTGCAAACCAGGGGAGCCCGTTTTCGCGGGCTTCGTCGCGGGCGGCGGACGAGGGGTCGATGATGGCGGCAAGGGCGGTGCGCGGCTCTGCGAGCACGCCTTCGATATGGCGCTTGCCGATCAGCCCGGCGCCCATGACGGCTATCTCAAGGGGGCGTTTTGACATGGAGCTTCTCCCTGAAGCCGCGGGGCGGGCTAGTTGCGCAGGATTTCGCCGAGGAATTTGCGGGTGCGCTCATGGCGTGGATTGGTGAAGAACTCTGCCGGTGCCGCCTCCTCGACGATTGCGCCGCTCGCCATGAAGATCACCCGGTTGGCGACCTGGCGGGCGAAGCCCATTTCATGGGTCACGCAGATCATCGTCATGCCTTCCTCGGCAAGGCCGATCATCGTATCCAGCACTTCCTTGACCATCTCGGGGTCTAGTGCCGAGGTCGGCTCGTCGAAGAGCATCACCTTGGGCCGCATGCAGAGTGCTCGGGCTATCGCCACGCGCTGCTGCTGGCCGCCCGACAGTTGCACCGGGAATTTATCGGCCTGTTCGCCGATCTTGACGCGGGCCAGCAGCGTGCGGGCGCGTTCTTCGGCTTCGGCTTTGGAAATGCCGAGTGCGCGCATCGGCGCCAGCATGCAGTTCTGCAGCACGGTGAGATGCGGGAAGAGGTTGAACTGCTGGAAGACCATGCCGACCTCGCGCCTGATCGCGTCGATCGCCTTGGCCTGATTGCCCAGCAATATGCCGCCGACGCGGATCTCGCCCTTCTCGTAGGTCTCCAGATGGTTGATGCAGCGGATCAGTGTCGATTTTCCGCTGCCGGAGGGGCCGCAGAGCACGATGCGCTCCCCCCGGTGGACGGTAATGTTGATATCGTGCAGGGCCTGGAAGGCGCCGTACCATTTCTCCACATGGCTCATGGTGATCATGGTTTCGCCAGTCGTGACCAGATTGGGCGTGACCAGATTGGGCGTGACCTGATTGGGGGATGGAGCGGGTGCTGCTGTCATGGTCTTTGGTCCAGTTCGTGAGATCGCGGCATCAGCGCGCGTGCGCGGCGTTGAAGCGCCGCTCCAGGCGGGCGCCGAAAATGGTCAGCGGGCAGCACATCAGGAAATACAGGATGCCAACGACGCCGAAGACGGTGAGCGGCTGGAAGATCTGGTTGGAGATGATGTTGCCGGCGCGCGTCAGCTCCGTGAAGCCGACGATGGAGGCGAGCGACGTGCCCTTGATGAGCTGCACCAGGAAGCCGATCGTCGCCGGCAGGGATATGCGCAGCGCCTGCGGCAGGATCACATCCTTCATGCGCGAGACATATTTGAGGCTGAGCGCCTTGGCCGCCTCCGTCTGGCCGCGCGGCACGGCCTCGATTGCGCCGCGCCAGATCTCGCCGAGATAGGCGCTGGCATGCAGCGTGAGGCCGATCGCCACCGCTTCCCAGGCATCGAGCCTGAAGCCGATGAGCGCCAGCCCGTAATAGGTGACGAAGAGCTGCATGAGCAGCGGCGTGCCCTGGAAGACGGCGATATAGGCCGAGGTCAGCCGCTCCAGCCACGGCATGCCGCAGGTGCGCGCGAGCGCCACGCCGAGGCCGGCAATGCAGCCGCAGACGAAGCCGACGGCCGAGAGTAACACGGTCCATTTCAGGCCGATCAGAAGGAAGATGAATTCTTCGCTGCCCATGGTGCCCTCACTTGACCGGATAGGTGAAATAACGGGCCGAGAAGAGCGCAAAGAGGCGCATCATCAGCCAGGAGATGATCAGGTAGAAAATCGTGATGGTGAAATAGACCTCGAAGCTGCGGAAGCTGTCGGATTCGATGCGCTGGGCGACGGAGGTCAGCTCATAGGCAGAGATGGCCGAGCAGATGCTGGTCGAGAGCGTCAGAAGCACGAACTGGCTCGTCAGCGACGGGTAGATGGCGCGCAACGCCGGCTTGAGGATGATCAGCCGGAAGACCTGCACCTTGTGCAGCCCGAGCGCCAGGCCCGCTTCCATCTGGCCGCCCGGAATGGATTGCACGCCGCCCCTGATGATCTCGATCGCATAGGCGCCGCCATTGATGCCGAGCGCGATGATCGCCGTCGGCGTCGGGTCCAGCCGGATGCCGATCAGCGGCAAGGCGAAGAAGAGAAAGAAGATCTGCACCAGGAAGGGCGTGTTGCGGATGATCTCCACAAAGCCGATCACCAGCCAGCGCACCGCCTTGATATGGGAATCCCTCAGCGCCACGCCGCCGATGCCGATGATGACGGCAAGCACCATGCCGCAGATGGCGAGCAGGAAGGTGCCGAGACAGCCGAGCAGCAGGCTCGGCAGGCCATCGATGACGGGGGTGAAATCCAGCTGATAGTTCATGCTGCTTTTGCCGCTCCCACCATTCCTGCCATGGCCTCTATCGCCAGTTCGTAACCGCGGGCGCCGAAGCCGATCATGATGGCGGTGGCGACGCGCGAGACAAGGGACTTATGATAGATCTCCTCGCGGGCATGGACATTGGAAATATGCAGCTCGATCTTCGGCGGATCGAAGGTTTTCAAGGCATCGAGCAGGGCAATCGAGGTGAAGGTGTAGGCGGCGGGATTGATGATGATGCCGCAGGCCTCCTTGCGGGCCTGATGGATGCTTTCCACCAGTTCACCCTCGAAATTCGTCTGGCGGAAATCGATCGCAAAGCCGAGGGGCTTGGCCCTGGCGAGACACATCTGCCTGATGTCGGCAAGCGTCGTGGAGCCGTAGATGGCGGGCTCGCGTTCGCCGAGCAGATTGAGGTTCGGTCCGTTGAGGACGAAGATGGTTCTGGTCATGTCGCGCACCTCGAACGGGGCAATGCTAGTTGCTTGGTCTTGGGCATAAGGGTGGTGTGGACGGGCGTCGGAACGCCCGCCTTGGTACTCGGATTGTCAGAAACCTGTCGCTCAGCCTGCCGTGAACGAAATGCCCTCGAGGCTCTTCGGGAATTCCGGAACCGGCACCTTCATCCACTTGTCGTAGATCGTCTTCAGCTCGCCATTGGCCTTGATCTTGTCGATGAAGGCGTTGATCGAGGCGTTGAGTTCCTTTTCGCCGAGCCGCGTGCAGGCGCCGTTATAGAGCTTCTGGAATTCGAGCTTGTTTTCGAATTCGCCGGGACGGGCCTTTTCCACACGGTCCATGTAGAAGATGTTGCCGCCGAGCGCCTCGACCTGGCCTGACACCAGCGCCTGGACGCTTGCCGCATCGCCGTCGAAGCGGCGGATGGTGGCGGTCGGCGGGGCATTCTTGGTGACCTGCGTATCCTGTGCGGCACCCTTGGCGACCGAGATCGTCATGTTGGCCATATCGTCATTGGTCTTGATCGACTTGTTCTTGGGGCCGATCAGGACGATGGCATTGGCATTGTAAGGCTGGCTGAACTGCACGGCCTTGGCTCGGTCAGGCAGCATCGCCATGGTGGCGAAGAGCACATCGACGCGGCCCGATGTCAGCGCCGGGATGCGGTTATTGACTTCGAGCGGCACGAATTCGACCTCGACGCCCAGTTCCTTGGCGTAGGCCGTGGCCATATCGGCGTCAAAGCCATCCTGCTTGCCGGCGCTGGTGACGAAGCCCCATGGCGGATTGTCGCCCTGGATGCCGACGATCAGCTTGCCGCGGGCCTTGATTTCATCCGGGGTGACGGCAGCGGCCGGGTTTGCAAGCCCGATGGCGGCCACGAGAGCGGCGGCACCCAGCATGGCGCCACGCCGCGTCAGCAACGATTTCAGCATTGGAATTCTCCTCCTTTTTTGGCGGTCGGCCAAATTGCTTCAGACGCGACCTCACAGTCATCCTCTCCCGACTGTTCCCCATCATGTTTGCCAGAGGGTCACCCATAAATCAACATAGTTTTTGAAAATCATATGAGACTTTTCATTTGGTCAATTGAATTGAAATCCTCACGACATTCGCCATAATGCCATGAGGAGGGTCGCTGGCCTCAGCCATCGCGCCCGATAACGAGGAGGATTTGTTTGATATGAAGACCTCGATTGCGACAGTATCGGTCAGCGGCGAGCTGCCGGAAAAGCTCGAAGCGATTGCACGCGCCGGCTTCGACGGCGTGGAGATTTTCGAAAACGACTTCCTGGCCTTTGACGGCAGCCCCGCCGATGTCGGCCGAATGGCGCGCGATCTCGGCCTTGTCATCACGCTCTTCCAGCCCTTCCGCGATTTCGAGGGCATGCCGGATACGTTGCGCAGCCGCACCTTCGACCGCGCCGAGCGCAAGTTCGACATCATGCAGGAGCTCGGCACCGACATGGTTCTCGTCTGCTCCAATGTCTCGCAGGCAGCCCTTGGCGGCCTCGACCGGGCGGCGGCCGATTTCCGCGAGCTGGGGGAGAGGGCGGCAAAACGCGGGCTGAAGGTGGGATACGAGGCGCTCGCCTGGGGCCGCTATGTCAACGACCACCGCGATGCCTGGGAGATCGTGCGCCGCGCCGACCACGAGAATGTCGGGCTGATCCTCGACAGTTTCCACTCGCTGTCGCGCAAGATCGACATCACGTCCATACGCTCGATCCCGAAGGAAAAGATCTTCATCGTGCAACTGGCCGATGCGCCGCTGATCGACATGGACCTGCTCTACTGGTCCAGGCATTTCCGCAACATGCCGGGCGAGGGCGATCTTCCGGTCACCGAATTCACCGAGGCCGTGGCGGCGACCGGCTATGACGGTTTCTTCTCGCTGGAGATCTTCAACGACCAGTTCCGCGGCGGCTCGACACGGGCGATCGCGGCAGATGGCCACCGTTCGCTGATCTATCTGGCCGACCAGATCCGCCGCAAGGTGGAGACGCCGATCGGCATCGAGATGCCTGCCAGAGCCGAGGTCAAGGGCGTCGGCTTCATCGAATTCGCCACCGATGACGAGGAGGCGGTGGAGCTGGTTGGCATCCTGCAGGCGCTCGGCTTCCGCAAGGCGGCGGTGCATCGCTCCAAGAAGGTGACGCTCTTCCAGCAGGGCGATATCCGCATCCTCATCAATGTCGATCCCGAAGGTTTTGCCAATGCCGCCTATGCCGTGCACGGCACGTTCGCCTATGCGGTGGCGCTTGTCGTCGAGGATGCGACCGAAGCCTATGCCCGCGCGCTGGCGCTCGATGCCGAGCCTTTCACCCAGGCCGTCGTCGAGGGTGAGCTGCAGCTGCCGGCGATCCGCGGCGTCGGCGGCGGGCTGATCTATCTCATCGATGATAAAAGCCCGCTCGGCCGCTTTTCGGAGATCGATTTCTTGCCGGTGGCAGAGGAGGGCGCGGAGGGGGATGCAAAGCACGCCGGCGATGCCGGCCTCCTGCACGTCGATCATATCGCCCAGACTGTCGCCTATGACGAAATGCTGACCTGGCTGCTCTTCTACACCTCGATTTTCGAAACCCGCAAAACCCCCATGGTCGATATCATCGATCCCTCCGGCGTGGTGCGCAGCCAGGTGATCGAAAACCAGTCCGGGACGCTGCGCATCACCATGAACGGCGCGGAAAACCGCCGCACGCTCGCCGGCCACTTCATGGCCGAAAAATTCGGCTCCGGTATCCAGCATCTGGCGTTTTCGACAGATGATATCTTCGCCACCGCCGCAGCCTTGCGCACCAACGGCTTCAAGCCGCTGCCGATTTCGCCGAACTATTACGACGACGTGGAGGCTCGATTTGGCCTGGAGCCGGAGCTGACCGAGCGGCTGAAGGCGGAGAACATTCTCTATGACAGGGATGGGGAGGGCGAGTATTTCCAGCTCTATAGCGGGACCTATGGAGAGGGCTTCTTCTTCGAGTTGGTGGAGCGGCGGAGCTATCGCGGCTATGGGGCGCCGAACGCGATTTTCCGGATTGCGGCGCTGAAGAAGCAGATGCGGCCGGAGGGGATTCCGAGGGATGCGGGGTGAGAAGTATGGTGTCTGTTTAAAGTGATGGGGTGAGGGTTATTGTGGTCAGCCTATCCTTTGTGGAGAATGGGTTTTCTATCGGCCATTCGCGTCAATGGCCCCCTCATCCGACCCTTCGGGCCACCTTCTCCCCCAGGGGAGAAGGGATTGCCGCACCGTTTCGGCCTTCTCAACGGCGTCGCACGGCACGTCCCCTCGCCCCATCGGGGAGAGGGCTAGGGTGAGGGGGCTCCGGGCGCTACCAAGGCTATGATCAGCAACAAACTGTAACCCCTGTCTCCGTGCCAGAGCGCTCCCACTCTCACCCAATCCGCCCACTCGTCAGCACATGCGCCACCCCACTCTGCACATGCCGCCGAATAACCGCTCTTGCACCCTCGACATCCCGCTTCAGCGCCAGCTCGAACAGCAGCTTGTGATCATCCACCACCGCCTTGCCGCGAAAGCTCTGCGCCAGCATGTGATAGCGCAGAAATCGGTCGAAGACCGACGACAGCGTCGCCATCAGCGTCGCCGAATTGCAGGCGGAGACGATTGCCTGGTGGAATTCCCAGTCGTAGCGCACCCAGTCGACGGTGCGTGAGGCGTCGCCTGCCAGGAGCTTCCTCTCGGCGGCTGCCAGCTTGTGGTGGGCGGCGACGATGCGGCCTTCCCATTCCAGGTTTCCGGCGGCGAAGGAGAGGCCGATCGCGTGGGTTTCGAGCACGGTGCGCAAATCCGCCAGCTCTTCCAGCTCCTTGATCGATGCCGGGCTGACCTCGAAGCCGCGCTGGCCCTCGGCGAGCACCAGGTTTTCCATCGCAAGGCGGCTCAGTATCTCGCGCAGCGAGGATACGCTGATCGAATAATGCTCCCTGGCCTGTTCGAGCTTGATCTTGGCGCCCGGCGCCAGCGCACCCGAGATGATATCCTGCCGGACCTGCCGGAAAACGACATCGCTGATCGTCTCGGAGGTATCGCCTGCCGTCTTCGGCACCGGTCTTTCGCTGCGCATCAGGCTGTCATCCGCTTGGCCTGCGCGGGCAGGGCCGATAGCAGCCCCTTGCCAAGCGCATGTTCGACGCCCGCCTGGATATGGCGCTGCAGGATCTCTTTGGCGGTCTTGCTGTCGCGCTTGAGGGCAGCCTCCAGAAGCTGCTTGTGCTCCTCTTCGGCGACGCTGCCGCGATAGGAGAGCGCCACCATCTGATAGCGCAGATATTTGTCGAAGACGGAAGAATGGGTTTCCATCAGCAGGCGCGAGCCGCAGGCGGCGATCAGCGCCTGGTGGAATTCCCAGTCATAACGCTTCCAGTCCTCGGCATGGCTGGTATCGCCTGTCGCCATCACCTTTTCCATGCGCGCCAGCTTGTAATGGGCCGAGACCAGCTGCGCTTCCCATTCCACATCCCCCTGTTCGAAGGATTGTTCCAGCGCATGTTCTTCGAGCAGCAGCCGCAATGCGGCGATCTCGCGCAGGTCGGCAACGGAAACGCCTGCGACCTCAAACCCCCGCTGCCCTTCGGCAACGACGAGCCCTTCCGAGGTCAGCCGGTTGAGGATTTCGCGCAGCGTGCTGACGCTGGTCTCATAGGCGCCCTTCAGATTCTCAAGCTTCAGTTTCTGCCCGGGCGAAAGCCGCCCAAAGATGATATCCGCCCGAATCTGCCTGTAGCCACTCTCGGCGACGGTCTCCTCGATATCTTCCTGCCGCATATTTGTCTCCGAGATTTTGCGTTTTCTCCTATATAGCGGGAGAACTCGGGTGCGTTCAACGGAAAACGGATTTTGGGGTAAAGGGCGAGTAAGGCGCGCTCCTGCGCGCCGACAAGGCAGGAGGCGCAGCCGTGAGGCCGCGCTATCCGGCGCTTTCGCAGTTGCCTGTCAGGCGGAGGCGCGGGGCTTCGTCAGGCCCTTGCCGATATTCTGGCCCGGCATTTCGATGAGGTTATAGCCAACCCAGGCCAGCCCGTAGACGATCGGCGTGGTGATGGCCAGGGTCAGAGCCCAGCGCACCGGATTGGAGACGTCAGTTGTCTGGATCAGATAGGCGATGACCGGCTGCATGACCATCAGGTGAATGAGATAGGCACCGAAGGAGAGCTCGCCGAGGCTATGGAAAAAGCCGTTGCCCAGCCAGGCGCCGATCGGCCTGAATATTCTCGCCATTGGTTCCGGCAGGCGGTGCGTATGGATGAAGGCGAAGAAGATCAGGACCAGAACCACCCGCACGATCTCATGCTTCAGGTCGTGTTCGCCACCAATGGGCGCAAGCACCAGCACGACGCTGATTGCCGCAAACTGATAGGCCCGCGCGCTGTCCGCCCTCAGCGCGCCGGCGAGCAGCATGCCGGCCGCAAAGATGTGCATCTTGTAGGCAAGGAAGGTCGGCATCGGAAAATGAACGCCGATCTTGCCCAGCCCATAGGCTATCGCGATGCCAACAACGGCCGCGCCGACAAGGCCCTTGAGCCAGCCGATACGRCCGACCAGGATCATGACGAAGGGCAGGGCGGCATAAAACTGCATTTCGAGGCCGATGCTCCAGTCCGGCAGCGCCGTCCTGTAGGCGAAGTGCGGGCTGAGACCGAAGAGGAAGGTCAGGTGCGCAAGATAATTGGCCAGGCTGCTGTCCAGATAGCGCTCGGCCAGCTGCGGCGTCACGCCATTGAAGCCATCGATCACCATCCGGGCATTGTAGATGAGGGGTCCCAGCGTCAGGGCGGCGACAAGCAGGACGTAATAGAGCGGCGCAATCCGGAAATAGCGCCGTACCCAGAAGGTGATCCAGGTGCTGTTGGCCTCCCAGGGCTCCCGGTCGCGCCGGCGCTGATAGTGGAAGACCATCAGGAATCCGGACAGCATGATGAAAAGATCAACGCCGAGATCGGGATCGCCTATGACGGGAACCGAGAAGCGGGTGAGGAGGTGAGCATGGCCAACCAGGACCCATAGGGCCGCCAAGCCACGCAGGCCATCGAGGCAATCGACTCGACCACCGGCAACACTCGTCATGTGTGAATTTCCTCTGCTTAAGGTTTGCGTAAGGTTATGGAATTTCAGCATCCACCCGTCAAAGTAAGCGAAATGGACCATTTTTCGAGCGGCGGCACAAGTTTTTATTGCACTGCGGCAAGAAAAGGAGAGCCCTTGAAGCCGCAGCTGGGGCCGCTTTTTACCGCCATCAGATCGCCGGTCACCCCCATGACATGCACTCGCCCCGGGTCCTCGGCGGATCATGCACCAGGCATTCGGGGTACGGAAATTTGAGGACGGGGCGACGGCCTTCGCGTCGACAAGGTATACAAATGCTTGACTATTTTCTTAAGAGTGTTTCCATTGTGCGATGCAGCACAGGAGCGACAATGGAACTCTCGTCTAAGCTGGTGAAATCCGTTGTCTACGACCCGTCGACCGGAGTGCTCGATATCGAGATCCGCCTCAAGGGGCATCGCCGATATTTCAATGTACCCCCGGTCGTGTATGAAAACCTGATCACCGCCACGTCGCCCGGCTGGTATTACACGCGCCATATCCGCGATGCGTTTCCGCGCTCGGCGGAAGG
This sequence comes from Rhizobium sp. P1_E6, assembly GCF_056405875.1. Classification (NCBI taxonomy): domain Bacteria; kingdom Pseudomonadati; phylum Pseudomonadota; class Alphaproteobacteria; order Hyphomicrobiales; family Rhizobiaceae; genus Rhizobium; species Rhizobium sp. P1_E6. Next base: position 14,845 of record NZ_JBFUBG010000101.1, read on the forward strand.
GGCGGAAGGCCGCCTCGGGGCATTCAAGGCGATTCTCGGCCGGCGCGGCCAGTTTTCCTGATCGCGGCGCAGGCGGCGTTCGGCAATCTCACAGCGTCGCCGATCGAGGAAGCGTCTCCCGGCGAAGTTTTTTGACCTTGCGTCACGCGGCGAATCGAAGCCAGTCTGGGTTGCTCGGACGGGGGATAGCTTGGCCCATAGTTTCAGATCCTGCCTATTTGCCGCAATTGCCGTGACCGTTTCGGCGGGCTTCGCCACGGCTGAGGAAATGCCGGCTTTCTGGAAGAAATCCATGACCAACGATCCGGCGACGAATTATTATGTCAAGCAGGCGATGAAGCCGCTCGACAACCCGGATGCCAGACATTGAGGGTCGTCAAGCTCGCCAATGCGCTCGGCAATCTCTGCAGCGGCGCGCAGCTGAACAAGAAAGCTCTCTTTTCCTATATGACCGAGACCGGCTTTGCGGACATCAAGGGCAAGGCCTATAACGAAGCCGCCTTCCTTGCCGACAGCACCTTCCGGTATTTCGACTACCGCGCGCTTGCCCATCTCTGCGCCGGAAGCGCTTACCTCTTCGGCCCCAAGGGCCAGCTTGAGCCGGGATTGCTGAAGACCGGCAAGGGCAAGCCGAAGGCGAGCTACGATTCCAGCAATCCCTTTGTTTCTTTGCCGCCACTCGCGAGGAAATCCTGACGGGAGCGAGGGGAGAATGGCTTGCGCGCTGCAGCAAATTTAGCCAGCATTGGGCATGTCGACTCTCAAGCAACTCTCCATTGCCCTGGGCCTGCTCACCAGCGATCATGCTCCCGTTCCCGATCAGGACGGGTGGCAAAATTATGTCTGGCGCGTTCAGGCGGCGCAGCAATGCCTTCATGTCGAGGATGGATTTTGCGAAGTCGTCCAGGACAAGTGGGATTGGAAGCGGCCGCAATATTACAGTTTCGCCTTTCGCCCGGACCCAAAGACCAATTCCATCATGTCCCGCATCACGCTGCGGAACGAAGATCCCGATGACGACGATCAGGTCTGCGTCGTCGCAAGCTTCCTCGATGCGGCGGGGCAGGAGGTCGGTATATTCTTTGCCAACTGGCGCGCGCTTCCCGGCCGTTCCTACACGCGCGCGGCGCCGATCTGGTTGAGCACCGATGTCAGCGAGATCGCGACCGTGGCAGTCGGCACGAAGCAATGCGACGTGAAAGCGATGACGGACGCCCAGAATTTCTACAGGGTCCGGCTCGAGCTGAAGCAGCGCTGAGAGCAGACGGACAAGGGGGCAAGAGGGCGAGGGGCGGTCGCGCGCCCGGCAATCCTATTGAACGTCACCGCCGGATCGCGCAGGCGCAAACCTGTCGCCGGGGCTGCCGATCCTGTCGCCTTTCCTGACGCCGATCGTTCCGGTCGGGCGCGGGTCCGCGCGCTGATCGCCGGGCCATGGGACGATCATGAAAAGAAGCACCAGCACGAGCGCCACGAGCGGCGGTGCAACGAAGATCATCAGTAGATAATTCAATGGTTTCATCGAATCTTGTCGTCAGGCGAGCGTTCGCCTGAGCAGCGGCTTTCTCAAGTCTGTTGCGGTTCGTCAGCGCCGATGGACTTTCCTGTTGTCCATCTTCACTGATCCCCTGCCGATGCTGCAAACGCGACAGGGAAGAATTGCGGTATGACCTCTGATCCTTCGTTCATCACCTAACCCGGACCGCCATAAAAAGATATAACGGGCGTCACACTGTGCGGGCATGCCGGCGAAGCATGCTCCCGTATTTGCTAATCGGCCTTCTGCAATACCTGCACGAGAGCCGGGTCGGCCGCGAGCCTGGTGGCAATATAGTCGTTGCCCTGTGATGTCTCATGTGTCCCGTCCGAGGTGAACGCGCCGCCGGGAGAGGCGCCGTCGGTTGGAAGGGCAGCCCATGCGCCGGTTTCTGCCGCCGGAGTCGTCGGGTTGCCGGCCTCGCCCCATTTGCCGGCATCCGCGCAGATGACCATGTCGAGCGCTCCGTTCGGGTTCGTCCGCAGGAACCGGTTGATCCAGGAGCGGAAGCTGACATGGGCGGCATAACCGGACCTTGGGCTCTGGTAGCTCGGATCGCTCCAGGTGAGGTTGACTGACGCATTTCCGATGGGAGAGCTGAGGCCAATGGGCAGGTTCACGGTAATCTGGTTGCCGTTGATGGCCGCGATCGGCGCGTAGTTCTTCCAGCTCGTGTTGAAGGTTTTCGGGGTGAGGCCGGCCACGCGAACGTTGCTTTTCAGGAGGAGTTTTGAAGCGTCGGGGATGGTGAGAGTGAGGGCGCCGGTGCCACTGTCATAGGTATAGGCCGATGCGTTGACGCTTGACGTCGTGTCGGGCGTGAGCGTCGGCGGAATGATCTTCACGTCAGGCATCGCAGCCCTGTATTGCCGGAAGAGCTTGCGCATCTTGCCGGCAAGCGACATGCCGGCGGTCGAAGCCATGTCGTCCGGCCCGATAAAGGTCCATCGGACGTCGCCATCGACGATGTTCCTGCCCGTGCCGCTCGGCGCAACAGAGCCGGAGGCGCCGCCGGCATCGGCGATATAGGCATTGCCGTTGACCCTGCAGGTGTCGTCGACCGCCCAGGTCTTTTTCGACCAGGCCGGTGTCGAGGTCTGCGACGTGTCGTTGTGCGGATCGCAGGGAAGGAGATGCGTCGGATTGCACCAGGCGGCAAACTCCATGCGGCGACTGACACCTGATATGAGCTGATAGTTATAGCTGTCGGCACCTCTGGACATCTGGACGCAACCGAGACGGAGCTTGTATGCCAGGCGCGTGCCCCAGCCGGTATTGCCGCAGCGGTCGCCGCCGCCATCGCCAAATGTGCCGGAACCGGCGGTACCCTCGTTGGCACCCTGAAGCTTCGAGTTGCCCATCGACATGATGGCAACGGCATGTGCGGGAACGGCGATCCTGATGGCGCCGACCAGCATGGTGCCGGGATTGCCGGTCTGACCGGCATTGGCGGCGTGGAACGTCGTCCGGGTCATCGTCGGATCGTCGGCAATCAGCGATGTCGTCGCATTGAACGAACCGTCCCGGCGGCCGATAAAGGTCGAGGCATTGACGACGCTGTTGATGGCCTTGTTCTTCACCGCGCCGGAGCGCCCGGCGACGCATTCGTGCAGCAGGATGCCGCCGATTGCGGTAAAGGCCGGAATGTCGGCCGGGGCCTTCACCGCAAACACCATCATGCGTTCCGCCTGGCCCGGAACATAGGAATAGATCGCCTTGTCATCCCTGGTGTTCAGGCAGCGATAGCGATTGGCGAGGTCAGGCGAGGATGCCGAATTGTCGTTGAACGGATATTCCATCGACAGCATGAAATCATAGGCTTCGGCGAGATCGACCTCGAGGACCGGACTGTGCGGCGGACGCTCCAGCGTCCAAAGCGGAAAGGAAAACTCGATCAGCTCGCCCGCTTTGACATTGTAGGGCAGGAAATATTCCTTGCGCCGAACGAAGGCCATCTGGGGCGAACCGGATGTATCCTTCTGATAACCCGCATTCGTGCCATAGGCGACGGCGCGGCGCACCGTCTGCCCTCCAGCGTTCCGGGCAGCATTCCCGGCAGCAGTCACCGGCGTTGCGAGCGCCGGCCGGGCGCCCGCGGTCAAGGAAGCGGCAATGCTGCCGACTGAGATCGCCGAGAGGCCGACGATCAGGTTCCGGCGTGTGCTGTCCAATGCGAGCCTTCCGTCATCAGGTGTGATCGAGCTGGTCGCCAGCTCCGGGATAGCCGCGATAAGGCGACCGGATGCAACATTGGACGCAATGGTGGCGATGGTTGGGCCGTCACGTCACAGCTCGATGAAAGGGCGGAATCGATTTTCGGAAAGCCTGATGCACAGATTCAAAAAGTTAGAGCGTCGCTGGTGCGTCCCGATGGACACGCGGCGCTCTAAGCGGCTTGCTTGGCGACAAATGCCTTTTTTGCCACGACGATGTAGTTTTTCGGAAAACCCGACTGGGTATATTTCTGCCGCGCATCGAGACGATAGAATACCCGGGCCAGATGCCTGCATGCCATACGCACGGATGCCAGCAGCGGAACGGCTGCAACCCCCAGCGCGCCCGGCGCGATGTTCTTTGCGCCGCGCGGCAGATGCTTCGAAGCCGTTTCCATCTGATAGGCGACGGTTCCCAGATATCCCTCCATCCAATCCAGGCTGATGATTTCAAAGCCCGCATTCGCGAGGAGATGGCGCCACGCAAATTGCGTGTATCTGAAGAAGTCGTAAGGCTGCTCATGCTCCTCGTAGAAAAGCGGTGCAGAGCAAATCATCGTCCCGCCATTCTTGAGGACGCGGTGCATCTCCTCAAGCACGGCAACCGGGTCCGACAGATGCTCCAGGACCTGGTTCAGCACGATGGCATCGAATCTGGCTTCGGCTACGGGAATATTTGAAAGGTCGCACACATAGGTGGACTTCGCATATTCCTTGTCGACCATTTCGAAGTCGGCGGCCTCGTAGATGCAATGGCCGAAAAGGTGCCTGTAGGGCTGGCTTCCCGCTCCAGCATCAAGCACGATCGACCCTGCGGGCAAGCTCCTGGCGAATTCCTCGTTGTGTCGTCCAAGCCAGATTCTCGAAGAGTTCATCACATCCTCCAGCGATCCGTTCATGCACTCCAGCGACCCGATGGACGCCACGGTAGCACCCGCAGGCTGCTGGTCAATCGGTTTTGCGCGGTTTGCGCGCGCGAGCTGGCACGATCCGCCTGGATCGGCCAGCGAATAGCGGCGCGTCAGCGGCGGCTTTTATCCTCATTTCATACACGTAAAAATTAGCAGGTTGCGATCTACCGCAACTTCAAACAATACTGGTATTGCCTATGAGTATTCTGCCCGGATTGGGGGGCCTCGCGCGTCAGCGAGGCCTTTTTCCGTTCAAGAGACGAAGAGGTGGTGCTATGCGCCGAACCCCCATAGCGCAACAGGATCGACGTCTTCCATGACCTTGATCTTCGAAAACTGAATGGCCGATGGCGGTGCGGTGCGGTCGCCGGTAATGCGGATCTCGATGCCGACACGGTCGGCGGTTCCCCAGGCCGCATCCCATCGGAACGGTTCGGAGATGAGCCTGTACGTTCCGGGGCGCCCGTTGCCGAGAACGAAAGTGTCTGAGGAGAGCCGATAGCCACTGAAACCGCTTGAGCGGTTTGTCGTGCCCTGGCGGGTTATGGACCGCAATTCGATGAAAGCCGGCGTGCCGTCGAACGCCTGAAGCTCGCACATTGCGCGATACCATTTCGTCTGATCGAGGGTGAACGGCACGGAAATGGACTGCGCGAGAAGCTCGAAGTAGGCCCCGATATCGACCTGAAGCGGGGTGTAGTCGATGCGCTGGGCCTTATAGCCTCCACCGATGTCCACGAGCGAAGCCACGGCCGAGACATTGCGCAGGACGCTGATCGCGACCCCGGTTGCGACCTGTCCGGTGCCGGTTCGGTTCGCGCTGGTATTGGCCCATGTCCCGGCAATGCCGCCATTGAGCTGCGATATGCCGGTCGGAGCAAGGTTATTGTTGGCCGGGTTGAGGTCGATGAAGGTTCCGGCAGAGAAGAGGCTTCGAATGACCGGAAGGAGGATATCCTCGCCAATGGCGCGGGCGCCCTTCGGGCTCTGGTGTATCTTGTCGTCTAGATACATGGTCGTATCGGGGACGCCGCCAGGCGCGAGCACCGTGTCGAGATCGACGACAGCCACGATACCATCGCGGGTGGATTGGGTGGCGATCCATGCGTTGAACGCGATACGCCTGGCATGGCGGTCGTCGCCTGCAGGCCAATCCCCGCGATATGGCACCTTTACGACGATGGCGAGTTTGCCGGCCTTGCGGATTTTCGACAGACCCTCGTCGAACTTGGTGATCAGATACCGGAGCGAGGACTGGCCGTCATCGCCCGATGATATGGCATTCGAGCCGCCTTCGAAGATCATGGCCTTGAAATCGCCAAGCAGGAAGGCGTCGAGACGGGGGACGATCCCGCCCAGAAAGCCGGCGCCTGAAAAGGCAAGATGATCGGCCGATTTCGCGTTGTTGAAGCCCGAGGTGTTCAGCGCCAGCGGTGACGTCGGATCAAACCACTGATCGGCCCGGAAGCGGGGGTCGAGACGTTTGACCCACTCGATCAGGCCGATACCGATGTTGAAGCCGGCGCGGCCGGCTGCGGTGTCGGGGATGTTGGCGCTGAAATCGATGTTGTTGTAGGCGATGTAGCTATCACCCGTTGCGCCCAGCAGGGCGCCGGCTGCGAGCGGGATGCTTGGCAGCGCGACAAAGGCCACGACCGGCCCCATGGCTGCGCTGGTTGTCGCAATCGCCGTGCTCTCGGCCATCGCGGTCTCGATCACGCGCAGGTATTTCCCCGTCAGCGTTCCCAAGGTGAATTTTGTTCCACTGAACGGACTGCCGATATCCACCCATCCGGTCGATCCGTCGTCGGAAACCTGCATCTGCCGGCTGATGCTCGCGGGGACGACATTATAGGTGGCGGGCTGGACGGTGATCTCGAGCGTGTTCATCGGCGTCCCGGTCAGGAAAACATCCGATAGGGAACCCGGTGCCCCACCACCCTTGACCGAAATAACAGGCGCATTGCCGTAGAGGCTGCGCCCATCCGATATCCGGACTGCGCCGAGCACGGGCAGGTCGTTATAGACGGTCGCGCCATTGGTGACGATCTCGACACCCGGGACTGGCTTGTTGTCGACGAACAGGGTGGTGTCGCCGACATCGCGGATGCCGATGACAGGGCGGTTGTTGAACATGTGCGTGCCGTCGGGCACGATCACCACGCCCTGGACGCGCTGCATATTATAGAGTTTCGCCATCGGCGCGTCTTTCTCGCTCGCGTGAAAAAACAGCGGCCGAAGCCGCTACAGCATCGGCCCGAAAATCTGAATCGATTTTCGGAAAGCCCGATGCGCAGATTCAAAAAGCTAGAGCGTCCTTTGTGCGTCCGAATGGACGCACAGCGCTCTAGGCTCCAGACTCAATCAGGCCCACCAAATGACGATGGCGGCGATGTAGCAAGTTGCCGCGAAGTTGAGCATGAGCTTGTCATATCGAGTTGCGACACGCCTCCAGTCCTTGAGGCGACAGAAAGCACGTTCGATGATATTTCTCCGGCGGTAGGCGACGGGGTCGAACGGTTTGATCTGCTTTCGGGTTGGATTGTTGGGAATGAC